>JAUIMA010000243.1 GCA_030432675.1 Candidatus Hydrogenedentota bacterium
CAGGGCATCCTGTCGCGTATCGTCCAGCGCGAGGGCAGCCAGGAAATACTCTTCGGCGATGTCGTAGCCGTAACTCGCCAGCGCCAGCTCCCCCGCCTCGACAAAACCGGGGATATAGTCCGGGTGCCGGGCCAGCAGACGCTGTTGGTAAATCTGGAGTACCCGGTTGGGGTTTTCGCCGCGCAGGCGCACCAGACGCCCCAGGGCCAAGAGGTTTTCCCGGGGAAACTGCTGGGGGGCGTAGTAGGCCTGATTTTGCTGAAAGGCCCACTGGGCGGCCTGGTCCGCATCAGAGTGGCGACCCAGTTCGCGGAGCATTTCCGCCAGACGGACCGTATAGACCGGCTCTTGCATGGACTGGGCCACATCGCGCATGGCGACCAGGGCCTCATCGCCACGGCCGAGAATAAAGAGAAGTTCCGCCCTATCTAGGGCACAGTCGGTGGGCAGGTTCCGGGCCTGGCTCCCCACTTTTTCCTCTAAGGTCTCCAGGGCCTCCTGGTAATCCCCTCGGAGGTACGCCTCGGCATAGGGCGCGGTGGGTGCATAGGGCACCGCAGAATAGCCCCACGAAACAAGCAGGCCCCAAGCGGTCACGGAGAACCACAGGGCACGCCGCAGGGTCTTTCCCGTGTCGCGCCGATTGACTATGCACATACCGCTATTCACTACTCCATGATCGGTGGAACGGACCGGGATGTCAAGCAGAACCAAAGATGGTCGCCTTCGTACTATTCGTATAACGCCCAAAGGGGACCGAATGGCCGTTCGAGCACGAACGCCCCGCGCCCCCGTGACCATGTATTCGCGCTATGCCCCGGATGGAGTCGCTCCGGGGTGGAGGCGCAGGGGATTGCTGTAAATCCAAGGGACCCACTCGTCCACAATCATCAACTCCACTTCCACCCGATAACTACCGGGCTCCGAAGGGTGCCAGTCGAGTTCGGTACCCGTATGTTGATAAATCGACACACCATCGTGGACCACGGTGAAGCGGCCCATGTGGGGGGCTGCCGCCCGTAGACGGACCGTATCGCTCAGGGCCATGGACTCGCCCATGACCGCTTTTCGGCCCCCATCTTCCGCGAAGTACACGAAGTCCCGGCAGTCGGCGATCATGTCGAAGCCCACAAAGACCCGCCCTTGCTCCAGACCATCCAGCAGGGCCTCCTCAGTCAGCTCGTTGGCCAGGATATGGGTGGCCGAATACCGCACCATACGCTCATAGGGGTCCAGCTGAAAACGGAACACTTCATCGCCTTCCGCAAAGTTGCCAAAAAACAGGCGAAGGAGATTACGGGTAAAAAAGTTCAGCTCCCATTCCCCTAGTTCCTGGGGGCTGGTGTCTTCCACGTGGAGCTTCCCATCCACGTAGGTGGCGATAAATCCGTTATTCTGGTGGGCATCGGTCCCTTGGATGCCAACAATCTTCCGGGTCTTGTTCAGCCGGTCCCAGTTGGCCAATATGTCGGTCTGCCGGTCGAAGAGCAATCGTATTACGTGATCGGGGTACTGGTCCAGACTGAGAATGATGTCGCCCAGCAGGGTAAGATAGAAGTTTCCGCCCTCGTCCTTGGTGTCGGTGTGCAGATTATATATCTCCATGCCATCAAGCTCGGGCAAGTCCCACTGTCGCTCTTCTTCGGAATGGGCGAAGAAAAGCAGCCCCCCTTTCTCCTCGATTTGCTGGGCGAGAAGCTCATCCTCCGTACTCCGACGTAAAATAGTGTCGTCGGGCAACCCCCAGGGCATGAAGCCACTGCCCATCTCGTAACCGCGCACAAAGAGAATGCCGTCCTTCAAGCCCTTCCATTGGATAGAGTAATCGGCAATATCGTCCACCACGTGGTCCGTCATGAAGATAAAATCTCGTTCCGCCACTTTGAGGGCAGCCAGCACCTCTTCAAAAGGGACCTGGCTGTCGTGGGAGATATAGGAGTGGCTGTGACAGTTGCCGCGATAGGCGCCCCAGCCATCATCGAGCGTCACGGGTTGCAGGTTGGCCCGTATCGCTTCCCAGGCCGCCGCCTCTTTGGGAAATTTAACGAAGCGGTTATACAGGGCGCCCCGCAGGATAAACGCCAGTACGAGCACCACCAACAGGACCGCTACGGCAACGGTAACGGCGCCCCACTTGAAAAGGCGGCGTTTGAGGGTGGGTTTACGACGGGGTGATTGGGGCATGGATTCTCTTTCTCAGCCAGCGGTTGTTGTCGTGCTAGGCCAGCTTTCGTATGCAGGGAGCGAAATTTATGTGGGGCAATAGCAAATGAATAAGGTCGGGCGTCCTTACTGTCCCACGAAATTGGACGCCCTCATTCAATATATCTGGTAGAGGCGAGTTCTGCTTTCCTCCACGCACACGAAACCTCGTTGTACTCGGCATCGCGTGGCACAAACTTCTATGGCGTTGTATCGAAAGCGCCGTGTCAAGATTCATAAGATTCCGATAGCGTCGCCATCACGCACGTGCAACAACAAGTCGCCCCCTAAGGGACCCGGCCCGGGGCCACCCGGTTTCCGGACTTGCGTCTTTTCATCACAAGGCGTATCGTAAAGTACGTGATGCCCCCGCGCAAGAAAGCGTCACCTCCTGCCCGGAACTTTTTTCTCCCGCGACGGATAGTAGTTACCGGGCAGTCTACGTGGATAGTCTTTGGTCCGCAGTTAATCAATGGGAGTTCCCTGTCATGGGCGGTATATCAAAAGGGGCCATTTTCGTGGCCATGGTCATTCTGACGCTGGTCTCTATGTGGACCACCTACGCCAGCCTGCAGGATTCTATTTTACCCGAGCCCAAAATCCCCATACCGCTGACGGACACCTTCACGTGGAACTGCTCCATCTTCGCACTGGGCCTCTCCGTGGCCATTGGGCTCATGCTCTTCGCCCTCAAACTCGCCATCGTAGACCAGCAGAAAAAGCTCAATTTCATGGGCGTGGTGGGTCTTACCATTGTGGCTTTTATCTCCATCACCTTCAATATGGACGTGCTCTATCGGGTAAGCAACCAGGATTTCTTCCTCAGCCACTCAACCAACAAGGTCAAGAGTAGCTATGGCGATTACCTTGGCGAAGTGCGCACCAAGCTCATGGAGCAGAAGCAAGCGGCCGAAATCTCGCTCGCACGACAGGAGGGCGAGCTGGACGCCGAAGTCCGGGGATTGAGGGAGGCGCCGGCGGGCTATGGCAACCGTGCCCGCTCGGAAGATCACCGACTCACCGTCTTGAGCAAAGAGGTGGCCGTAGAAGTTGCCGCCATTGACGAAGCCCTCGCCGCGCAGGCGGCCGCCGATCTCATCTTGTCTGAGAGTCGCCCCGAGACCATCGCCGACGTCAACGCCCTGCAGGATAGATTGCGGGTCGAAGCCAAGAATGTAGGCGCTCTGGCCGGCGTGAGCCTCCCCGCCCCGGTCTCGCTGGAGAATCCCTTCTTTGCCGTCTTCGAGCGCCTCTTCGATTTTGAAAATGTGGGATGGAACGAGATCTTTTTCCTGATCCTCGCCTTCCTCATCGACCTGGGCGACATCATCGGATACAGCCTCGTTCCTGCGGCGACGGTGGTTGCTGCGAAAAAAGAAGACACCTTCGACGTCACCCGCCTCCCCACCCGGCGGGACAAACGCGGCCCGGAGCGGGTGCCGGAAGAACTCCCCTTCCGCGCCTTTGAACCCCTGGAACAACTGGAAGCTCCCGCCCCCCTGACAGACGACGCTCCAGCAGATACCGAGGCGGAGGATGAAGAGGCGAAGGTCGGCCCCGGCATGTCCTTCAAGCGACGGGGCGGCTCCCGATTCCGGATGTGACAACTGACGCGGCGTTCAGGGCCTGCAAATGCCACAAGCCTCGTAGGACCGCTCGGCGTTCGACCGGGTTATTGAACGGCGACTATCCTTCAAAAATCGGCAGGTAGACCGATGAAACTTCGTGCCGCTGTTGGTCACGTATACGGTTCCATCGGACGCGGGTTCCCTACCATCCGACGTTGGTGAAAAATCCCGGTCCGTGACGCCCGGCGGGTTGTAGGCCCCACTCCCCCGCTTACCCTTACCCTGACGGAAATCCTGGGGCGTTATGGCATCGGGCCGGGACCACAGTCCCCGCTTCGCCGCCATGGCCTGTTCTTGAAGTCTTCGGAGGGTTTCGTCGTGGGGCGCATAGTCGGCGTACCAATGGGCCAGCCCCGCCGCGACGAGTTCATGGTTGAGCACCCGCCCGTCCTTCAACACGACCAGCCCCACCTTACGTCCGTAGCGGTCCGTATCCGTCACCACGACGGTCACGACGTCGCGGAAACACAGATCGCCCGTATAAGACTTCGCAGCCGTCCCGAAATCCTGGGCCTTCTCGGGCGTGTCAATTCCGTGCAACCTGACTTTGACAGGGGTCTCATCCCGCAAGATGGTAATGGTATCGCCATCGGCAATGGCGACAACCTTACCGACGATGGTTTCTGCCCAAACAGTGGGAAGCACCACAAAGAGTAGGAGTGCGGCAAAAACACGTTTCGCTACATGCATGATGGCCCCTTTATTGATTGGTGATGAAATCCAGAGCGTGTCGTCGATGGACTATTCTAACCACGAATGGACACAAATTCACACGAATAAGCGGGGACAATTTACCTCAAAGAACGCAAAGAGCTCAGAGAGAGAATTTCTTTGTGCTCTTTGCGTTCTATGTGGTTGAAAAGCATTTCCTATCCGGTATTACAGCTACACAACATTCGTTTAAGGAAGAGCCGTTGACTTTGAATACAGTCCTACCGGTCCCACAGAACCGCGCTACCGTTCATTCCTGCAATTTCGTGTCCATTCGTGGTTAACCGTCTTTACCCTTAGCGCTTTTTCAGGACCGCCAGGGCTTCCACGTGGGGCGTGTGGGGGAAGAGATCGAAGGCCTCCAGGGAGGCAAGATCGTAGACTTCCGAAAACACCGCCAACTCACGGGCCAGGAGTTTGGGATTACACGAGACGTAGATCATGTGCTCCGGCTGAAATTCCATGAGTCGCTTGATAGCCTTCGGGTGGAGGGCCGAACGGGGCGGGTCGAGAATGACCGTGGCATTTGGGGCCAGACCACCGGGACGTTGGTTCACCAGATAGGTTTCGGTTTTTGCCGTGAAAAATTCCACGTTTTCGATACCGTTCACCTCGGCGTTGTATCGGCCATCTTCCGTGGCGGGCACGACTTCTTCGACGGACCAGACTTTTTCCACGAGGTCACTGCAGCTGAAGGCGATACCACCCGCACCCCCATAGAGGTCATAGAGGGTCGGTGGGGCCAGGTCCCGCACATGCTCCCGAACGGCGCCATAGAGATTTTCCGTCGCCAGGGGATTGGTCTGAAAAAAGCTCAGGGGAGAAATGCGAAACGACAGGGACCGCTTGTTCGCGCCATCCGGCAGGTGCAAGGTCTCTGTGATGTAGGGGTCACCCGCCAGCACTTCCAGGCGCTCTGCCGTGGCCACATCACTGCGGCCCGTGAAGTAACCCCGATAGACACTGGTCGCCCCATAGACCGATTGGGCCAGTTCGACGAAGGGCGCACAATCCAGCTCGCCTTCGTGGGTAATGAGCACGACCATCTTCTCGCCGGAACGCTTTCCGTCCCGCACCAGCAGATAGCGTAGTACACCATCCTTCGAGCGGCTATCCCAGGCGCGAATATCGTGCTCCTGATACCAGGCCCGGGTCGCCTGCAAGAGGGCACTGGCGCCCTCCGGCCCGATGTGGCACTCGTCGATGTCCAGCGGCCAGTACCACTGACCCTTTTTCTTGTAGCCGAGCACGGTCTCCCGCACAAAGTCGGCCGGGGGCGGCTCCGGGTAGCGCATGCGCGAAAAAGCCGGGTCGATCTTGTTGCGGTAGTTCCACTGGGTAGGCGATGGCGTAACTGCAATGGGGGCGGTCCAGAAATCGGCAAACAATTCACCCAAAGCCGCCGACTTGGCCGCAACTTGAGCTTCGTAGGGCACATCCTGGGATTTACAACCGCCGCAGTCTCCGAAATGAGGACAACGCGCAAGGGTAGAGGGGGTGGTCATGGTATGGGGCATCCAATTGGGGGGAGAAATACAGACGGGGCCACCTTCGCGGGTGGTGGTGCGGATCGTATTTTACCGTGCGGGCCGGACGAATTCCAAGAACCTACCATTGCATTCCAAGGGATTCACGCGCTAAGGTCCTAAGAACGCTTAGTACCCCTTCTACCGCAAAAGAGAACGAAACATGATATCCATTACACGAATGCTGCTTTCCCTCTCGGTCGCCTTGCTCGTCACATCTGCCAGTGAGCGGGCCACCGCCGCCGACAACCCCATCGTTACGGAAAATGCCAAGCCCGGTGCCCTCGACTGGCAACTTACCCGGGTACGGGTAGACAAGCAGGCCTACCGCTCGCCCTGGATAGAGGGCTACTGCTCCAAGCAAAGTGTCTCGGCGGGCGAGACGATTGACATCATGGTCTCCACCGACCCCGCCCTCCCCTATGAAATCGAAATCTTCCGCATGGGCTACTATGATGGTCGGGGCGCCCGCCTCATGAAGACCATTGGCCCCCTCCAGGGCGCGGTGCAGCCCACCCCCGAGCCGGGGGAAAAGAATCTCCACGAATGCCAGTGGGAACCGGCGATCCAGCTGACCATCCCCGAAGATTGGATCAGTGGCGTTTACCTCGGCCGCCTCAGCACCTTGCCCGGGAGCGACGACCTCCCCTACTGGCAGAGCTATGTCGTCTTCATCGTCACCGACGACCGGCCGGCCGACATCCTCTTTCAATGCTCCGACAACACGTGGCAGGCCTACAACAAATGGCCCAACAAATACTCCATCTACACCCACCCCAAGGGCACCCAGGGACCCTGGGCGGACGTGAGTTTTGACCGGCCCTATGCGCGGGAGGGCCAGTTCACCGGAGTGGTGAATGACCCCCTGACCGTGGGCTCGGGCGAATTCCTGCCCTTCGAGTTTCCCATGGCCTACTGGCTGGAAAAGCATGGCTACGACGTAACCTACTGCTCCAACAGCGACATGCTGACCCCCGACCGGGGACTGAAGTGCAAGACCTTCGTAAGTATTGGACACGACGAATACTGGGACATCCGTCAGTTTAACAGCGTGACCAAAATGCGTGATGAAGGCGTGGACCTTCTCTTTCTTTCCGGTAACTCCGTCTGTTGGGTCACCCCTTTCCAACCGAGCAGCGACGGCCGGGAAAACCGCATCATCTTTCGCGGTGGCCCCTATGGCGCCGAAAATGACTACGCCGTGAACCGCATCAAGGACCATGGCCCCTTCCCCGAGCATGGCCCCGATGAAGGACTCCTCATGGGCGCGCGCAATGTGGAACCGGTCAACGGCGGCGGCGACTGGATTATCCGGCAACCCGAGCACTGGATATTCGCCAACACGGGCGTGAAAAAGGGCGACCGCATCCCCGGCCTCATCGGCTGGGAGTATCACGGCATGCCGGCCGACATCCCCGGATTGGAAATCGTGGCGTCGGGCACGGCCTTTGTCGGGGGGGATACGCCCCAGCAATGGACGGCTACCATCTACCCCGGTCCGAAAGATAACTTCGTCTTTAACGCCTCGACCATTTTCTGGGCCCAGGGCCTCAGCTCGCCTCCGGGACACACCCTGCCCTGGTCGCACTGGAGCCGCCCCCATGGTCCCGACCCCCGGGTGCAACAGATTACCCACAACTTGTTGAAACGGGCTATTGACGGAAAGTAACAACCGTCTGGCACGTCGCCCCACGGCGGCGGACAACCATAGGTTATTTCATGAAATACGCGTACTCTGTTTTCCTTGGCTTCTTCACGGTCGCGCTGGGTGCGACCGCTTCGGCGGAGCTCACCCTTCAAAGCGATTATCCCGGTGGCAACATCATCGTGGAGAAACGCACCCCGGCATCCGTTGCGCTCCGGCAGGACTACCACACAAGTTCACGCTGGTGGTTCTATTGGAATTTTGAGGCGACGGCAGCACCCGGTGAGATCGTCACCTTCAACTTTACGGATGGGAAGGTCATCGGTACCCGGGGCCCTGCGGTCAGTCTGGATCGGGGGTTGACTTGGCGTTGGTTGGGTTCCGGCACGGTAGACACCGAGAAACGTCTGACGTCTTTCCGTTACACCTTTCCGAAAGGTGGCGAACCCGTGCGCTTTGCCTTTGCGCCTCCCTATCAGGTGAGTCATTTGGACCGGTTCCTGGATACGGTGTCGGGAAACCCGGTGTTACGCGTAGACCAATTGTGCCAGAGTAAGGCGCAGCGCGATGTTCCCCGAATACGAATCAGCACGCCAGACACAACACCCCAACATCGCATCTTTATCACGGCCCGTCATCACGCGTGCGAATCGATGGCGGGCTACGTACTCGAAGGCATCGTTGCGGCCCTGCTGGATGACTCGGAAGATGGTACGTGGCTTCGAGACCACGCAGAACTGATGGCCATACCCTTTGTAGACGTGGATGGTGTGGAGCAAGGTGAACAGGGAAAGTACCGCAGTCCCCGCGACCACGGCCGTGATTATGCGGGCGAGGCGATTTACAACAGCACCCGAGCAATCCGGGAAACGGTGCCCCCGTGGGCCGATGGCCGTCTCCATCTCGCCCTCGATCTCCATTGCCCCCACATCCGGGGAAATTACAACGAGTTTATCTATCAGGTGGGCCAGGAAGATCCGGCCATCTGGAAAGAGCAGCAACGCTTTGCCACCCTCCTTGCTGCCGTGCCGGATAAGGCCCTACCCTATGCGGCCAGCAACGACCTGCCCTTTGGTCAGGCGTGGAATTCGGGCAAGAATTACACCCAGGGAATCCCCATGGCCCGGTGGGCTGCCGACATCCCCGGGGTCCGCCTGGCCACCACCATCGAAATCCCCTATGCCAACGTGGGCGACGTAACCGTCACCACCGAAAAAGCACGGGCCTTTGGCGCTACCCTGGTAACCGCCATGCGCCACTACCTGGAATCCTTAGATGAGTGACGACACGAAACCCCAAGATCTCCTGTATATCGACCCCGCCGCCGCCAGCCAGCCCCCCACCAACTTTCGCTGGCCGAAAATCGCGCTGGGCATCGCCTGTGTGA
>JAUIMA010000244.1 GCA_030432675.1 Candidatus Hydrogenedentota bacterium
TTCGAATGTGATGGGTGCCTGGACTGATGGCGCTACTCCATGTAGTAGAAGCGGGTGCTGGTGGCGGTCCCTAGTTATTGCAGCTTGCTAATGGTACTGCCACTGGTGATATTCCTGTTGGACGCTAAGAGTTTTGGTGATACCGAGGGGGAATCAAGTAAGGGACCTTCAGCTGCTTTTGCATCTCGTGACTTCGTGGCGGAATTGGAGTCGGGAACGGCCTTCAAGGAGTCCAAGCCAGAAATCAGGAATGCGCTGCTTACACTCATGCAATGGGCGTCAACGTTTAAGGAATTTGACAAGAATGAGATGGAAACTTCGCCGGGCACGGTGGTAAAGCGAACAGAGTCCGAGCATTCACTGACGGTCGTCAAGCGAGGCCCGAATGGCAGAGAAACGACCTATGTCTATGATATTGGAGACGAGCGCCTTTCTGTCGTGAAATTGGTAGGGGAGGATGGGAGCAAACTGGGCATTACGTTTGGGGAGTTCTACCATCCCGATGCCATTGGAATTCATTCGGCCTGGTTATCAGATTCGAATACGAGTATTGAATTTAGCTTTTATCCGGCTACGGTTCAGCCCAAGCGGGCGTTTATATTCGATAAGTCGACCGAAAGCGGTGTTCGGGTGGGGAGGATTGTGGCGTGGAGCGAAGCGGGGGCCGAAATCACTCGCCTGGTAATCCCCGGGGCCAGAAATCCTTTTGAACTGACTCAAGGCATGCTTTCCATGCTGAATGAACGCGAAATGGAGGCGCTCGATATAGCGCCGAGCCTGCGTCTGACTTCTCGGTCGGCGTTTCAAGCGCTAGACGCTGAGTTCAAGCGCCCCATGCAGGCGTTGGTGGTCCATTCTGAGAAGTTGATAGGTTCCATCCCCGGTGAGCTTCAGACCGCCTTGATGGGTGACGCCCTGGAGCAGAGCGAGCACGATAATGTGATGGTATACCGAATTTCCAGTCACACTGAGCCCGAGTGGGTCGTGCGCTACGATGGGGCGACTACGGCACTGATTTCGGCCACCTCTGGCAATGTAAACATGATCTTCGATTCTCAAGAGACGTCACGATTGACCGGAGGATACGAGGAAATAGAAAGCAAAAACGGAAGAGAAGAAAAGGAAGCAAGCTACCGCTTGATGGGTTTGTATCCGGGGAGGTTCTTACCCAGAGTAACGTTGACCGCCCAAGGGCCGTCAGTGTTCACCGCACATCTAACGAGTGCCCTGAAGTTATGGTCGCCAGATGGGAAATTGGTATTGGATATGGCCTTTGACCAACCCGTTTCTCTAATCAGGGCGCTTGAGGCCGTTCAGGACAGATTAACCGTAAAGGAAAAAGCAGGTCTCGAGTGGGCTGGGGCGAGGCAGGAGGCAGAGCGCCTGGTGGGTGAGTTTTCGACCGGCTCGGAATAGTAGCAATAGTAGAAACCGGGAAAACCCAGGGACGGACTGCCGTTTTTTTGGCAGTGACTGAAGCCGCGAGGTGGCATATCGAAATGGGCAGATTGGGGTGCCTGGACTGATGGCGCTACTCCATGTAGGAGAAGAGGGATATTGTTGACTGTTCCTGGTAGTTTCCTGGACGAATGGTGAGATGAAAGGATAGGCCAATATGTTGCGGATTCTTGGAAGCCCTGGATGCCAACGGGATGAACACCGGTTGCCAATGTATAGATCAAGGCACCCGTACTTTTGCCTTCTGCCTCGGCTCCGTGTCGTCTTCGTATCGCTTCTGGCAATCTTCACGACGCTCAGCGGTACGGCGGAGGAAGTGCGATTTCCATTGAGTGTGTTGGGTCAAACGTTTCCTGAGCCGTCGGAGCTGAGTCAGAAATTCCCCAATGGCACCCATCCCGACTTTCCGAATTCGGACGCCAACGAGGTTACGCGTTTCTGGAAACTGCTACGGGAAGATTTCAGCGCCTTGCTTCGCTCAACCGACTCAGGTGCCGCAGTGGGACAGCTCACAGACTACATTCAGGTGAGAGATGCCTGGCTCCAGAGCGGGAGCCTGACGAGATGCATACTGGCGGCAACGATCACCATGGCTATCGACGAGTACCTTACCATTCTCGTCCAGCCAGGACATGGGCTATCCGAGCCTGACTTCACCGCTTTGACTGCCATCGCAACGCAGAACGATGTGTCGCCAGAAGCGCTCCTGGCGGCATTTGATAAGGCGTGGCCAGATGAAGACGGGAAGCGTGTGCATTTCGCCGATGTTTGCGCGACGAAAAGTGACTCGGATTTCTACGATTGTTGGATAGTCTATCTTGAGGGGCTTGGGTTGGAGTATGGATATTTGGAGCCCGTCGGTAGCGTGGGAATACGTTTTATAGCGCGACAATCAGGCTCACAGAACAGGAGCAAGGAAAAATCAGCATTGGTGCAGAGATTCATGATGTCCGTGGTAAATGGGTGGGACCCTGTATACGTCTTGCATAAGAACGATGAGCTATGGGCCGTAGCATTTTTGGCGAACATGCTTGACGAGCAGCAGAACCTGAGGATATTTTGGAAAGTGGCTTCGCCGGTCGCTTCTGATGGTAAGACGTTGCGCATAGGTGATTCGAAAGAGGCGGTAGCGGCCTTTGAGGCTTCAGGTAAACGGTGGTTGGCGTATGAGACTGTGCGGGATGAGTCGTTAGAGGATCACCGGTATTTTGAACGAGATATTGACTATGCCGACCGCCGAGGGGGTTTCTTCGACTTTGGGAAGACCAAGTGACCGACTACGGTTCTTGACAGGCACAGAGGGAGCGAGGTGGCGTATTGAAATGGGCGACGATATCCACGTTTCCCACGCGATCTGCCAGAGGGCCTATGGCGCTCGGACGCCCGACGCCATTGAATCGTGATTGCTCTCAGGCCCCCGCGCTCCACGCACACGAACCGGCAGGGCCGGATCGCGTGGCACGATGTGAGTGGCTTTTATGGGGCGAGGGTATCCACGTTTCCCACGCGATCTGCCAGAGGGCCTATGGAGTTCGGACGCCCGACGCGATACCGTCCCTTGGGTGTCGAAGCAGCTGCACGTGCGCCTTTCTTTGATGGCGCTCAAGGCGGCGCGTTCTCCAAAGCGACATGGCGGTGGGACGGTAGACCTGCGCGGAACATTGCTGTTCGCGCGCTTCCTGGTCCGTAACGTCACCGCCTCATTGGGCGTGAGTTTTGCTGTTGTGATGCTGCTCGTAGTGCTGCCGCAGTAAGTCTTTGCCGTAGTCATTGCCGTTGGGCGTTCGGACCACGGCGTGGATGTGGTCTCGGGATGGTTCGCGGGAGCGGAAGGGGGCCACGCGATTCTGGTGGTCGAATTCGATGAGGATGACCGGGCTATGAATGCGATAGTAAAAGACGCTGTCTTCCTGGGTGCTTCCAACCCACGCAAAATAGGTGCGATCGAGGTGCTGCTTCACTTCCTCCATCTTAATGGCGGCGTGCCCCTCCTTCATGTTGCCGACATATAGGGCGATGAGGTCGAGCAGCCGTTGCGTTTGCGCTTCGTCGAGATTGGCGCATTCGAGGCCGGCGTAGTCGAGATCCAGGTTGTCCTCGTAGGCCTGGGCGAGAGCGTCGTTGCCCGCTTTTACTTCCGAAATGGTCGCCTGCTTCCGTTGGTCTTCGTTGAGGGACTGCATAAACTGCAAGCCCTTGTTCTGTTCATCTTGCAGGATAATCGTGCCCTGGAATTTCCCCGACGTGGCATGGACGGGTTCGCTGCCGACGAAGACGGGCGACATAACGACCTGATCGCCCAGTACGAAGTAGTTGATGACAAGGTGATGGCCGTCGAGCTGCCAGCCCCAGGGCTCGGTCGGTGAGGGTTCACCCATGATGGTGATCCAATAGAGCCATTCGCCATACTCATCGTATTTCTCGGTCAGTTCGGCCAGGGTACCGTTGAGCTTCATGATGTCCTGCGTGAGCTTGAGCCCTTTTGCGCTCAGGCTGGCACGGAGCAGCCCAAAGGCGAGTCCCCGTTGTTGTTCATCCATTTCGTCAAACCCAACGCCCTGGCGTTTAGGACGGTGACGATTGTCCCACTTCCTCCACTCGGAATCATCCACCGGAAAGATGGTCTGATCCCGCTGGGCTTCCTTCAATCCCGCAAGAAAATCCTCGGCCGCGCTTACCACGGGCGCGGTAGTGACCCCCGTGGATTTGATTCTAAACAAGCCGGTTTCGAGTTTTCCGTCGGCCGCCACGCCACGGAACGGTTGTTGCAGGGAATCATCGCCCCCGCCACGGGGTCCCCGTTGGGGTGGTTGAGAAACGGCGGTGATGCCGATCAACAAAACAGCGGCCAGCCCCGCGCCAATCTGTAGGTGTTTTCTTGTTACTGCCATGTCCCGTCTCCGGTGTTGGTTGCCTGGTAAGGATTTTCGTCATCATAGCATGGGGACGATTAAACAGCGCCCCATGAAATCCCTGGGGCATCCGTGATGGGACGCCCGACGCCATGGACTCCCGATTGCTCTTAGCCCCCTGCGCTCCACGCACACGAACCGGCAGGGCCGGATCGCGTGGCACGATTTGAGTGGCTAGTATGGATTGACGTTTATGGAGCGACGTTGTCTCCCCTGATTACTCGGTGGTCACCGTGGAGGAGAGTTGTCGGTGTACCTCGTTCACGATTTTTTCTTCCAGTCCGGGTGCCCAGGGCGCGGGACGCCCCTGGTAGACCATGGCCTTGCCGCCTTCATAGCCCCCTTCGGCGCGGACCCGTTCGGAAGGGATGTAGGCGCACAGGTCGTTGGCATAGGTGGCCACCCAGGTGCTTTCCTTGCCGAGTTCTTTCTTGAATCGCAGGGAATAATCGACCACGGCTTCTCCGCCGAGGAAGATGGCGTTCAGTGAATCGCCAATCTGGAGTGTTTGAATGGGTACGGGGTAGTTGGGGGCAATGGGGATGCCCTTGTCCAACTGCTCCAGCAGGATTTTGGCGCGCCGCGCATGGTAAACGTCGTCCCCCTTCAAATCGGCCTGGAGGGTTTCGCGTGTGGGAAGGGTGTCGAAGTCGAGACTGATCCGTTCTAACTGGGAGCGGATAGGCCCGGTGAGGGGGCGCATGGGGGTCTGCAGGACGTCATCGACTGCGTCTGCCAGGCTCTTGCCATACTCCTGCGCCAAGCGGAGTTCCCGACGGGGCAGGGGGTTAATATCGCCGCCGCAACCGGTCACGAAAATAGCCGTGGCGTCGGGATGGCTCGCTTCGAGTGCCGCCTGGGCAAATCCCGGATAGTCACCGGACCACTGGTATAACTCCACGGTGGTGGCATGACAGGCGTACCCGAAGGCCACGGCCGTCAGTTTGCCATCGGGGTCGGTCACCCGCAAGACCGGCACATCGTGATCCACCGGGCCCTGGGCCACAAAACCCGGCTTCCCGACCTCGGACTCTTTGTTGTTTCGCCGGTTCACCCCAAAGCCTGCGGTGCCGTTACCGAAGGCCAGATGGGCCGGTTGGAGGTCTCCCATCAATTCTGCGGTCAGGGAGAGAATCTTCCCTTCCAGCACCTCGCTATACCGTTTCAGCGCCGCCACCTGAGTGTCATCAATGGGATAAATGATTCTGTCTTCAATGGCGTGTAACGGTGGTCCGCAGTGGGTGTGGGTACATATCAGGGTGATCTGTTCTCGCGTCAGTCCGTGGGCTTCGCTGATACGCTTCGTGACCGAATCGACAAAGGGTGCCGGCAAGGTGATTACCTCGAGGGATATCAGCAGGAATCGCCGGTCCTGGCCGTCCTCCAGCAGCAAGCCTTTGGCATGGAGGTCGTGTACTTTCTCGGAGACGGGTTTCGTGCGTGACGCATAGCCCCCCGCCCACAACGGTCCTTCCGGCGTGATGACGACCGCGCCCGATGCGGCCCGGTACTCTGCCCCGTGAACCAGTGATGTGACCGCGAAGGCCAGGGCGACGCTGAGGCGTAGTGTCCATGTGTAATGCATAAGTTACAAACCTTCCCTGCGGCCGCAGGGAGTTGCAGAAGTTGTTCCGACTTGTGCGCTGTGCATCCGCATGACCATTCGAGTTTCACCGGCCATAGACACGAGCGTAGCGTTCAAAAAGCGAAAAATCATTATGCGTTCAGGGGGTACTTAAATCAATGGTCAGGGGCACAAACGTATAGGAGGTGTTTGTCGCGAACGTTGGGGGCGAAGTCCCGCCGCTTCGATTGCGATTGGTGTGTGGTCTTGCTATTCTCAGCTACTCCCATCGACGCCTTTTTCCGGGCCGTTGCTGGGTTGCCGTTTTTTACACCCGATTGAAGAGGAGTATTCATGAAGACATTCCCAAACGCACGCGTCCACCTGGTGCTGGCAAGCACCCTGCTGCTGTCCATATCCATATTCGCCCAGGAGTCCACCCCCACGCCGGATGGGAAGGGGAGCGCATCACAGACCGGTAGCCGTCATGACCTTCAGGTCCGTGCCAGCGCGATTAACCCGCAGGCGAAAGAATACCCGGCAATCGACTACGTCTTCGCGGACGAAAAGGGCGATCCCAAAGACCTGCAGCACGCGGTGGTCGACCCCGAGGTGCCGTCCCGGGGTGAGTTGGTCATTTGGTTGATGGGCCATAATCAGCGCTTCTTCGAACACCTGGCCAGTTACGGACTGCACGCGATTCAGCCCCACTATGCAAACCGTTGGTTCTCCAAAATTGATGGGAAGAAACGGGATGATGGCACCAGCTTGGGCAAGGTGCGCCTCGAAGCGGCAACGGGAGAGGATCACAGCCCCCTAATACACCTTGCGAAACCCGACGGTCTCGCGCAGCGCTCGATTCAGATGGTGAAATGGCTGACGGAAACCCATCCGGAAGGCAAGTGGGGGCAGTTTCTAACGGACGATGGTTCCGACTTGCGATGGGACAAGGTGATTTTGTCCGGCATCTCCCACGGTTCGACGACGTCCGCGCGCTTTGCCAAGCACCAGAAGGTGGCCCGTGTGGTGATGTTCTCGGGACCCCGCGATCAGTTGGAAACGTGGCACGGCTTTCCTTCCGCCACGCCAGAGAATCGTTACTTCGGCTTTACCCACGTGCTCGACGCGGGCTGGGTCGGTGACCATTACTGCCGTTCCTGGCAAATGTTGGGGCTGGCCGAGTTTGGTCCCCTGGTCAACGTGGACGGGGCAAGCGCCCCCTACGGGAATTCGCGTCGCTTGATTACCAACAGTGACGTGGACAACGACAGCGGCCGCGCCCACGGCGTGGTGATTTCGGGTGCGGCCTGGCCGGAAGTATGGCGTTACCTGTTTACCCATCCGGTGGAAGAAACCGGGGACCCGGTGCCCTTCGATGAGGACTGCACGATGGACCTGCGGGCCAAGTAAGATGATTCACCACGCGGACTCGCTGGTTGGAGTTTCGGGCCGGTTGAGTCCGGGTTTGGGGTATGTCGGTTCGTGGCCGTGGGCACGACAAAAATCAAAGGAGCTATGATGGTACGCGCGAATTCAGTTGATCGAGGAAAGGGCGTTACGCCTACGGGGTTACTCCTTTTATGGCTGACGCTATTGGCGACGAGTGTCACCAGCTTCGGGGCGGACGTTTCTGCCCCGGCGCACGCTGCAGGCGAAGCAAATTCAGATAACGGGGACGCCCCGATCTGTTTGGGTGCCAATGACCTGTCTATAGCCACGGGCACTCCTTCGCTCGTAACCATGTCGAGCGGCTCGACCCACATCCCCGTGTGGTCCCTCTCTGGCGGCACGGAAGGACAGTCCGTCGCCGGTTTGGTGGGCGGGTTGCCCGCCGGGTGCGCCGCGATCAAGGTGGAGATTGTGGTCACCACGGAGGATGGGGCCACGAGTAGCGATTATGAGGATGTTTACCGGGTTCACCTGTCCCAGTTGGTGGAGGAGGGCGCTTTCACGGACCCCTATCTCCTGGGTACGCCCGTACGGACTGCCCTTCCGCCTGCGCCATTTCATACGCGAACGATTGTCCTTGAGTCGTACTACCCCGTGGACCCGAAGGCCCCCCTGTGGCTGCGTATCCAACGGGAGCCCGGTGATCCTGCCGACACCTTCACCCGGCCCACGGGTCTGGCGATGGTCAAGGTGACGCCCCTGGAAGCCCCCGCGAAGGCGCACGTGGTTCAGGACGTGAGCGGCTACAACTCCTGGCCCATGATGCAGGCTATCGGGGAGACCCTGGTGTGTGTGTATAGCCGTGGCACGGCGCATACCATCAATGAGGACGCCCGTGCCGTGTATGCCCGGACCTCTACGGACCACGGGAAAACGTGGACGGAAGAGCGGGTGGTCGCCAACACCCCGGAACATGGCGAGGTCGCTGTGGGGAAAGGGTTGGATTCGACGGGGGCCATGTTGCTCTGGGTGCGGCGCATCGGGAACGCGTGGCACCATGACCTTTACCGCACGACGGATGGGGTGAACTTCTCGCTTGTGGCAACGCCCGCGCTCCCCGAGACCCCGGTGCAGATCACCGATGTGTTTTCGGTGCCCGAAGTCGGGCTCATGGCGTTGTGGTTCGGGGGAAGTTACGCCGAGGGCACGAATCACGCCTGGGGCACGATGACCAGCCGTGACGATGGCGTAACGTGGAGCCAGACCACCGTGGAGTCCGGTCTGACCAAGGCCGCGTGGCCCACCGAGCCGTCGGCGGTCTATCTCGGCGATGGCCGGATTCTCGCCATCGGGCGGACAGAGCAAGGGGGGAAAACTTCGGCGCGGTCCCAGTTCCAGTTGGTATCCACCGATCACGGGGTGACGTGGACGCGCCACCAAACGAATATCGGGGAAGTCACTATCTCTACACCCAGCCTCATCCTCGATGCCGAAACGGGCCTGCTCAGCAACTATTACTACGAGCGTGGCCGGGGCATCCTCCGACGGCGCGTCGTCAATCCGGAACAGGTCTTTGATAATCCCCTCAACTGGCCCGCCTCGGAAGCCGTGGCCATCGGTAGCCGGGTCGGGGTTGATTCGGGCAATGTGAACGCCACCGTGATTGGGGACACGCACTATCTCTCGTACTACTCGGGCAAGGCTCCGGACACCGCGGTTCTCGTATCGGTGGTACCGGCACCCA
>JAUIMA010000245.1 GCA_030432675.1 Candidatus Hydrogenedentota bacterium
GGCCTGTAACTGTTCAAATTCTTCTTGCTTCCGGGCGATGCGCTGCTCTTGTTCCTGGGCGGTCGCTTCTCCCGATTCGAGGGTCGATTGCAGTTGGGCGGTGGCCTCCTGGGCTTCCTTCAAGAGTTCATCCCGGGCGCTGACTTCTCCTTCCAACGCGGCAATCTGGTCGTGAAGTTGCTGGGTATCCCCCGAGTTAGCCGCTGCCGCCGCCTCGCTCTGGGTGAGCTTTTCTTCCAGCTCCCCGCAGCGCTGTCTGAGCGACTCGAGTTCACCGTGCTCCTGGTCGTGGGCACGACGCAATTCATCAAACTCACGTTGAAGCGTTTCCAGGGCCTCGTTGCGGGCGTTGAGTTCTTCCTGCAGAGCATTCAATGTGCTCTGATCAGATTCGACGGCCTGCACTTTGTCGGCCAGGGCACCTTTTTCGCGTTCGCTGTTTTCCAATTCCGCACGAAGGGACTCGATTTGGGACTCGAGGTGTTGGATCTGGTCACCATTGTTCCCAACTTCGGATTTGAACGTGTCGATTTCACCCAATGAGGAGTCTACGATGTTTTGCAGGGCTTCACTCTCGGTGGTGGTCGCCTGACTGAAACTCTCGAGCGAAGACATAAGGGTGGAGATTTGCTCCAACCGACTTTGCTGCTGTTGGCGAAGGTGATCAAAACTTGATTTCAACGTAGACTCCAGCGAATCAATCGCCGAGCTGCGGTCGGCCTGCTCTTCCATCGATGTATCCTCGATTCCCGTGGTAACAAAACACCCCTGAAGGAAGTTTAAACACTTTACCCAGGTCTGTCAAGGTGCGAATATCTCGTAAAACAGGATGGGCAAGTTCCGTGTCCGCCGCAGGAGGCACAAAATTCCTTCCAATAGGTCTGGAAGCGCGCAACGTGGAGCGACGAATTGTGAGCTCAGACTCAGGTGCATCTGCCGATTGGGCATTTTATAGGGTGCTATAGGAGACCGGCGGGGAGCCCGCCGCTTGCTTCCGGGGTGTACATGGGACTGGTTTCTGTGTAAAAGCTTGCATACACGCCCCGAATATCGCATAGTGCGCTTTGATACGCGATAATGGGGCAGAAGCCCTCTACATGCCATAAAAACGGAGTGAGAATACGTCATGAATGATGCCTTTCGCGAACAATTGTTGAAGGCGGGTTTAGCCACGAAGAAACAGGCGAAGGCCGTGGCCCACGAGGAAAATGTTGGTCGGCGAAAGCGCCGCAAGAAGAATAAGGGTGGTGCTGCGTCTGAAACGGAGGTCTCTGCCGATCAGCAGGCTGCCCAGGCAGCGGCCGAAGAGAAGCGGTTGCGAGACAAGGCGCTGAATGAAGAGCGGGAAGAAACTCGGAAGGCCGAAGCCGTGCGGTCGGAAGTGGATGACTTGGTAACGAAGAATCACCTGAAGGATACCAAAGGCGAAATCGCATATCAGTTTGTCGATGACAAAAAGGTCAAGCGGGTGTTTGTTACGGAAGCCGTGCGTAAGGAGCTGGCCGAGGGTGATATTGGGATCGTCGATTTGAAGGGCGCCTATGTCCTCGTAGGTCGGGATATTGCCTTGAAAGTGGAAGACCGCTGTCCAGAACGGCTGGTGTGGCTGAATGAGCCGGAAGAGACGGATGAAGATGACCCCTATGGGGATTATAAAGTGCCCGACGACTTGGTGTGGTGAATAAATCAGCCGGTGGATGGGTAATTCCAGCATATAGATTTTTTTTGAATACCAACCCTGTAAGGATGTGATATCAATGGCAATTAAGAAACCGGAATTTGTTGGGGGCGGCGGGGGTGACGGCGGTGGAGCCGGCAAGCCCTCGGGCAAGATGGCCATGGTGTTTACCGCACTGATTATTACCCTGGTCGTGTGTTTTGTGATTTTTAACTTCTGTTTCGAATATGTCCGCCCCAATGAATACGGCATCAAGGTCGTGAAAATCGGGGTGAATAAGGGCGTGCAAGAGGATTACTACGGACCCGGATTTGCCTTTCGTATCCCCTTTGGTATCCAGGAAATTCACCGTCTACCCCAGAGTGTCCAGGTCTTGGAACTGACGAACACCCCCACAGGGCAAAGTCCCGGCACCTATATCGATAAAGGTGCCAAGATTCAGACTTCGGACGGATTTTTCGTGGACGTAGATGCCACGATTCTTTACCGGATCGCTGACCCTTATAAGGTGTTCACGAAACTGGGCCCGGGTGTGCTCTTCCGCGACCTGGGCATGTTGCCAAAAGCGGAGTCGGTGCTGAAGGAAAGCCTGGGTCAGTTGACCACCGAAGAGTTCTATGACTCGGAAAAGCGTGTGGCGAAGGCGGAGCTTGCGCGGGATATCCTGAACGAAAAGCTGGTCACCGAGGGGTTGGAAGTGGAGCACGTGCTCGTGCGCTACTTCGAATACAGCCCTTCCATTCAGCAGAATATTGAAGACAAAAAACTACAGGATCAGCTGGTTTTTACCAACGAATCGAAAGGCCGTGCGGCAGAGCAACGGGAAGACCTGATGCGCACCAAGGAAGTGGGCGAATATCAGGTCAAGGTGAAGTTGGCCGAAGGCGACGCCTATCGCGTGGAGAAAGAAGCCGAGCGTGATCTGTATACGCGGAGCAAAGAGGCCCAGGCGGATTTGCTGGTCAAGACTGCGGAAGCCCGCGGCATCGAAATGAAAAATGAAGCCATGCAGGCGGCGGGATCCGAGGCCCTGGTCGCCCTCCGTATGGCCGAAGTATTGGGTGGTCTGGATACGATTCTTTTGCCTGCGGGTGGTGATGGCGGTGTTAATCCCTTGGACCTCGAGCGGATTCTCACCCTCTTTGGCGTTCCGCTGGAATTGGAGAAAAGTGAGCGGAAAGCACCTGCACCCCCGGTGGTGAATACGCCCGTTGTAACCGAGGAGGTCGCACAATGAAGACACTTGTAAAATCGCTTATGTTGATGGCCGTATCGGCAACCCTGCTGAGCAGTGGTTGCATGCCCTACAGTACGGGGCCAACCGAAATCGGCGTGCGCACGGTAAAGTGGGCGCCCTCTGGTGGAAAGGGTGTTCAGGAGAAAAAGTATGAACCCGGTTCGACGTTCTTTTTCGTACCGTTCATCACGGACTGGCACACCTTTGATACACGCGTCCAGAAACTGGAAATGACTGCGGCCCTTGATCGCGGTGATCGGCAGGGTCAGGACGGTCTCCGTTTCAAGACCATCGACGGCAATGACATTCGCTTGGATGTCATCATCTCTTACCGCATCGATCCGGATATGGGGGCCATGATCTTGCAACGGGTCGGCACGACGGACGATGAGCTGAAAGATAACATCGTCCGCACCATCGGGCGAAGTAAGCCCCGGGATATCTTTGGTGAATTGAAGACGGAAGATTTCTATCAGGCCAAGAAACGTAGTGAGCAGGCCGTGAAAGTGCGGGAAAAGCTCAACGATTATCTGTCAGCGTATGGCGTGATCGTCACGGAAGTGTTGCTTCAGGACTACAAATTTACCGATGCCTATCAGCAGGCGATTGAAGAGAAGAAAATCGCCGACCAACAGGTCGAAAAACTGCGTTCCGAACGGGATGCGGTGGAGCAGGAATATATCACCTTGGTGAAGGAAGCCGAAGCTGAAATCGCGAAGATCCAGGCTGCGGCAGATGGTGAATACGAACGGGCCAAGATCGAGGCGGATGCCTATTACCTGCAGCAGGAGCGCATCGCCGAGGCGACGCTCGCGGAAGCTGAGGCGGAGGCCGAAGGGATTCGGAAAGTCAACGAAGCCCTTTCGGGGTCGGGTAGTGGCCAGGTGGTCAAATTGGCTATCGCGGAAGCCCTGAAAGACAAAAAGATTGTGATGGTGCCCATGGGTGGCGGCGGACTCGATGTCCGCTCCATGGATATCAACCAATTGCTCGGCTTGTATGGCGCCAAGGCACTGGCGGAGTCGGGAGAGAAGAAGTAAACTAATAGACGACACGGAGCGCCCGCTGGACCAATGGTTTGGCGGGCGCTTTTTCATCGGGGGAGCGATGCGTGGGGAGGTTTCGTTTTGATACCATGCGGATTCCCGATTGGCCGCAGTGTTTACCGTGATTGTGCAGGTATGTGATGTCTCGAATCTGGCTGTGGATCTGCCACCAAGCGACAAAGCCCCGCTGGCCTCTGTGGCTGGGGGTATTCCTGCTGGTGCTCACGGCACCCGCACTGTTTGGTGGCCTCATCAATGACGACCTGACCCAGCGTCTCATCCTCCAGGGCGACCCGGCGTTGGCGGACACCTTTTCGTCACCCTTTCAGATGTTCGATTTTGCCGATGGCGACCCCGAGCGCACCCAGGCCCGTATCGAGAAGGGGCATCTGCCTTGGTGGACCTTGCCGGAGCTGAAGTACCGCTTCCTGCGCCCCGTGGCAGTATTAACCCACGTGCTGGACTATCAACTCTGGCCGAATTCACCCTGGATCATGCACCTCCACAGCATGCTCTGGGCGGCGGCCTGCATCCTGGTGTTGGGATTGCTCTATCGGCGACTGCTGCCGTCCATGATGCTGGCGGGCGTCGCGTTGCTCCTTTATGCGGTGGACGACAGCCACGCGGTTCCCATTGCGAGTATTTGTAATCGAAATTCGCTTATCGGACTCTTTTTCGGAATCCTCGTGCTCTATGCCCATGACCGCTGGCGGCTGGAGGGGACGATTGCCTGGGCGATCGGTGCGTGTGTGGCGTTGGTGGTGGGGCTGCTCGGCAACGAGGGCACCATCGCCGTGGGGGGCTATCTCCTGGGCTACGCCCTCTTTGTGGATAAGGCCCGCGCGGTGAAGGGATTCCTGGCCATCTTGCCCTATGGCGTGATTGTCCTCGTGTGGCACCGCATCTATGGGCAGCTGGGCTATGGGGCCTATGGCTCCCTTTCTCACACGGACCCCGGTGCTTTTCCGATGACTTTTCTGTCGAACCTCCCCGGCTACGGTGCGTCGCTTTTTCTAGGGCAATGGCTTTGGTGGCCTGCCGAGTTATATCTGGTCTATCCCCTGTGGGTGCAGTGGGCCATCGTTGTGGTGGCGCTGGGCGTCGCGATGCAGGTGTTGCGGGCACTTTTGCCCCACCTCCGTCGGGAGCCGGTCTTGCAGATGTTTGGGCTGGGGATGATGCTTTCCCTGGTGCCTGCCGCCACCACCCTGCCCGATGACCGGAGTCTGCTTTTTATCGGGCTGGGGGCCATGCCGCTGATAGGGGTGCTGCTTGTGGGCCGAACCCGTGAGGGCCAGGAAGGGGTGCCGACGGCGCGGTGGCTGCTGCGGATACTGGTCGTTTGTCATTTGGTGCTGTCGCCCTTGCTCCTGCCTGTGCGGGTGGCGTTGGTGGACTTGGTGGGCGGACTGATTAATGATGTCGTTCATGCGATGGAGCTGGACGAGTCCCGGTTGGAAGACCAAAGCCTCGTGGTGCTGAACGCCCCGGTCATGGGGATTGCGCCCAATATTTCTATCATTCGCCTGGGCGAAGGAGTGCCCGCACCGGCAAGGGTGCGCGACCTGGGGCCGAATTTTCCGGCAGAGCCCTTGACCTTAGAAAGGCGGGATGGACACACTCTGGTTGTCACCCGTCCCAGTGGCTTTCCCCACCTGTTTTTTAGGGGTCAGCCCGAGTTTCAGTATGAAGTGGGCGATGAGGTGGTGCTTTCCGACGTGACGATTACGATTGAAGCCGTCACGGAGGCGGGCTTGCCCCAACGGGTGGCCTATCGCTTTGCCGTTCCGATGGAGGATGATTCGCTGCAGTGGATTGTCTTTGATGGGAAGAGATTTGTGGCGTATCAACCACCGGGAGTTGGCATGTCGGAAACGTTGTAGTTCTTTTGCTTTGGCCTAGTTTCGTTTTAGGAGGATATGACCCGTGGACTGCGTTTGTGGCCATTCGTTTGCCAAGGAAGTGTTAGAGCGCCTTCGAAACCCGCAAGGGAACGAGAGTGGTTCCAACGACTGCGATGGATTTCTATTGGTTCGAAATCGAGACTACCAAGCATTTCTGGCATCTGAACAGCGAGTACTCAATGCCGAGTCGGAATCGGAACGACTGCGTTGTGTTTCGGAGAGTGCACAATATGCAGGAAACGTCATGGTATGTCCACAATGTTCGCGAATCGTTGTCGCGACCGCGACATCGGAAGAGGATGGGCTGTCGGGTTCCTATCGTCGCGAAGATTAGATCTCTCCTACGTAAGGCTTCAATGGGACTGCTGTCCCGGCAGTCTGGCTTGACCCAGCACTTCCGATGGTGACTCAGGGACATGTCGTACTGCCGGTACAGTCCCAACTTCGCTTGGGGCGAAATTGATGACAGTCCCATTGGGACTGCCTTCGCGCCATAGTCGGCTCAGGATGGGGCAGGTGTCTGTTGCCATCAGCAGACCATGCGTTGGCGTCGTGTAGAAGAATGCGCGAGGCTGTCCCGGCAGTCTGGCTTGACCCAGCACTTTCTATAGTGACTCAAGGACATGTCGTACTGCCGGTACAGTCCCAACTTCGCTTGGGGCGAAGTGGTTGACAGTCCCCTTGGGACCGCCTTCGCGTCGAGTATGGCTGAGGGTGGGGCAGGGGCTTGTTGCCATCAGCCGGCGGTGTATTGGCGTCACGTGGGTGAATGCGTGAGGCTGTTCCGGTAGTCTGGCTTGACGGGTGGTATTCGAGGGAGGCCTTGGGCCATGGCGTACTGCCGGTACAGTCTACGCCTGCGGCGCATCTATGACCCACTTCGCCTGGGGCGAATGATAAGCCCGGTTACACGGAAGCGGTTGTCGTGTGGACGAATCACTTGGTGAAAAGCTGAACCGAGTATTCTCCACGACATTGGGCCACTACAATGAGACCGTGGCCGACCCGCGTTATCTGGATTTGGTGACACAGGGCTTACTTTGGGCTTGTGGGGAGGAATAGGAGCTGTCCCGGTAGTCTGGCTTGACGGGTAGCGTTCGATGGTCTCTGGGATATGGCGTACTGCCGGTACAGTCTACGCCTGCGGCGCATCTATGACCCACTTCGCTTGAGGCGAAGTGGATGACAGTCCCATTGGGACTGCCTTCGCGCCGAGGATGGCTGAGGCTGGGGCGGTTGCTTGTCGTCTTTAGTGGGCCGTATGTTGGCGTCGCGCGATTGAATGCGCGAGGCTGTCCCGGCCGTCTGGCTTGACGGTAAGTGTTCGATGGTGACTCTGAGACATTGCGTACTGCCGGTACAGTCTCAACTTCGCCTGGGGCGAAGTGGATGACAATCCCGTTTAAAACTCCAGCTCGCCGCCGTGCTTTTGGAGTTTTTTCTCGATGCGTTCCAGGCGCTTTCGGAAGGCGCGGGCTTCGGGGCCTTCGAGCCCGGCGCTGCCGAGGGTGGTGGCATAGTGGGTGAGGGCTTCTTTGCAGAGGCGGGAGGCCGTGGGCAGATCGCGGGTGCGGTGCTCGTGATGTTTGGCGAGCTCGTGGCTGGCCACAGGGTCGCCGGGGAAGCCTTCGAGGAGGGATTCCCAGGCCTGCTGCATGTCTTCCCACAGGGCGCGGCGCTTGCAGGCGTAGCCCAGCATCTCCAGGCATTCACGGCAGAGGGGCGACGCCTCAACTTCCTCCAGGAAGGCGCGCGCGTGGACCAACACTTCGTCGTAATTCTTCTGACGGAAGTGAATGCGCACGACCGAGAGCTTGTCTTCGACATGTTCAAAGCCCTGGCCTGTGGGGGCATCAAGACACTGGGACATCCATGCGGTCAGTGATACCAGAGAGAGAATGTCCATCTCGTGGTGGTAAATGACCCCTTCCAGGGGGCGGGCGTCCTGTTGCTCCAGATAATTAAACCAGAGTTGGGGAATTAGATAACTGGGTACGTCGCCCTCGCGATGAATGGATAGAATTTCCCGTTCGATGTTACCCAGACTGCAATCCTTGAGGCGCTTTTTCCAGAAACGCCGGGCGGCATGGACCAGGTCGAGGTGCTTCAGCTTGTCGTCGCGGAAGTGGATACGGTTTTGGATGAAGCGGGTGCGCAACAAGGGCAAGTCAAAACTTTTGCCGTTGTAGCTCACCAGGGTCTCGTGGCGATTGAAGAGTTCGGCCAGGTATTGCAGCATGGGCTCTTCGTCGTCGAAGTCGCGCATGATGCACTGGTCGAGTCGAAAGCTGTCTTCCGTGAAATAGCCCACGCCGACCAGGAAGGCCACGGTGCCGGTGCCGCCGGAGAGTCCCGTGGTTTCCGTATCGATGAAACAGGCGGTGCGGGGGTCGAAGTCCTCGAGCGCGGGGTCGCAGGCGGAAAAGGCGATGTGTTTGGACTGGCTCTGGAGGGCGCTGCCCAGCTCCACGATGCCCTGGCGATGTTCGAGGGGATAGTCGTGGCGGATGAGATAGAAGCCGAACTCGTCGTCACCGTGGATTTCGCCGGGGACGACGCGCTCCAGTTTGTAGGTGCCCGCTTCCCGCTCTTCCTGGGTGATGAGGGGTTGCTGGGCGAAGTGGGCCTCGAATTCATGGTCGGGCGCCACCCCGAGGCGATCGGTCATATCGCGGAGGCGGTTGGCCCCCTTGGTGGGAGTCGCAGGCCGGGCTTCACGGCGGGGCTTTCGTGCGGGTGCCGGATTGGCTGCACGCTCCGTCTGCCAATCGGAACCGGTCTTGAGCCCCTTGCTCTGAAGGAGATCGGCGAGTTTGGTGATGGTCGGCTGGGCAGGGCTGGCTGGCGCGGGGGACGCTTCGGGAGAATCTTCGCCGATGTACTCGGACTCATCATCCCAAGGCGCTTCGTGAAGGGCTTCGTAGACCGGCTCGTGGAACTCATGGGACTCGTGGGGCTCGTGGGGCTCGTGGGGCTCGTCGTCGACTTGCGGCGGTGTCTTCAGCTTGGCCCCCGTGGTGAGTCCGTGGAGGTCGCGGAGTGCGTCGAGTTTTTTCTTCATATTACTCATGGGGTATTTTATCAGTTTCCGGGGTGCCGGTGTGTGTCTTGGGGAAATTTCCCAGTCTTGCACCCACAAGGCCACTCGTGCCTCGTGTCCTTGAGGGTGGCACCCCCGA
>JAUIMA010000246.1 GCA_030432675.1 Candidatus Hydrogenedentota bacterium
TGGCCCAGGCATGTCCGGACGGGCAGGCGGAGAAGGTGTAGAGGGGGCCTACGGGTATTCCCAGGCGGCGCCGATTTGTTCGATGGGCAGCGTCGTAATGTTTGGAGCGAGTGGGTAGGATTTTTCACCCGGATAAACAACCCACAAGTGCTCCAGCTCCAAATCATCCAAGGCACTTTGCATTGATTTTGTTTTCCGTGGTGCGTCGGCATGTTTCACTTCGATTGCCCAATTCTTGCCATGTTCCTGCCACACGAGATCGACTTCGGCCCCGGAATGGGTGGCCCAAAAGGAAAAATCTTCGTTGCCCTTCCCGATGGCGCGGATTGCACATTCGAGGGCAAATCCCTCCCACGAGGCCCCAAGTTTGATGTGGCCCAAGAGGTCTCTCTCCGTTTGAATCGAAATCAAGGCATGAAAGAGACCCGCGTCTCGCACGTAGAGTTTGGGGCGCTTGACAAGACGTTTTCCCGCGTTGGAATGCCAGGGCTGAAGGAGCCGAATCATAAAGGTGCCTTCGAGAATGTCGAGATAGCGTCGAATGTTCTTTTCGGACTCCCCGAAAGAACGAGAAAACTCGGCGTAGTTAATCAGTTGCCCGTGATAGTGACACAACATAGTCCAGAAACGCCGTAGCGTCGAAGCGGGGATAGTGATACCAAGTTGGGGGATATCGCGTTCCAGGAAGGTCGCAATATATTGATTGCGCCAAATTCGACTGTTCTCATCCGAACTGGCGGTAAAGGCGGGTGGCAAAGCACCACGTAGCCATAAGGAGCGCCACTGGGCGGTGCCCACATCAGACAGGCGAAACCCAGCGAGTTGATGGTACGCAATTCTACCAGCCAGCGATTCCGAAGACTGGCGGATCAGATCCCGTGATGCTCTACCCAGAATCAAATAGCGCTGTTGAGGCCGCGTGTCGATAAGGTGGCGAAGCAGGGGAAACAACTCTGGAATTCGCTGAATCTCATCAATGACGATAAGCCCCTTCAGGGCACCCAGGGCCAACTTGGGCTGTTCCAGCGCCTGGGCGTCCTCGGGGTCCTCCAGATCGAAGAAATGGTCTTCCGAAAACTGCCGCGCCAAGGTGGTTTTTCCCGACTGTCGGGGGCCGAGAATGGCGACCGCAGGAAAGAGATCCAGGAGTTGCTGTAGCTTCTCACGGTCTGTAGGACGATCTATCATAGGTGTATGATAGCATTTTATCATTGAAAAGTCAGCCGTTACGGCCGGATTTTCAATGATAATGGACACAATAACTACGTAACATACTAAAAACGCTTTTCGGGATATGTTATTCCCCTTCCAGACTCTGATGAATCTGTTGGCACAAAAATCTGCTGAGATTCATTCCTTACCCGGTAACTGTCCATGAACCAAAAACTTATGGGCCGCGTGACCGTGCCACGCGACCCATGTTGTTTCGATTCCGCCATCACGTGCTACAACTGGACGCAGACCGCCTTGGTCTGCAAGTAATTCTCCAGCGCCTGGGCACCCATTTCACGGCCCCAGCCACTTTGCTTGTAGCCGCCGAAGGGCATGGCCGCGTCGAAGATGTTGTAGCAGTTCACCCACACCGTGCCAGCCTTGATGCGGGAGGCCAGCTTGTGGGCCTTACTGATATCCTGGGTCCAGATACCGGCCGCCAGTCCGTAAATCGTGTCGTTGGCCACGGCCGCAATCTCATCGATATCGCTGAAAGGCATGGCTGTCACCACGGGTCCGAATATTTCTTCCTGCACGACGGTCATATCGGGCTTGGTATTCACCAATACCGTGGGCTCCACAAAGTAACCGCGATTCCCCACGCGTTTGCCACCACAGGCCGCCTCGGCGCCCTGTGACATGCCGGACTCCATATAACCCGTGACCCGATCGAACTGCTCCTGGGAAACGAGGGGCCCCATGGTGGATTCCGGGTCCATACCTGAGCCCACCTTAATACCCTTGGCATTCTCCACGACCCCATCGATGACCTGGTCGAAGATTTTCTGCTCGATGTATAGACGGGAGCCCGCGCAACAGGCCTGTCCGTGGTTAAAGAATATGGCGCTCGCCGCACCGGGCACGGCAGACGACAAGTCCGAATCGGCGAATACCACGTTGGGCGATTTCCCACCGAGTTCGAGGGTAATCTTCTTGAGGTCGTTCGCTGCGGCTTTCACGATGAGCTTACCCACTTCGGTCGACCCGGTGAACGCGACCTTCGCCACCTCCGGATGCCCCGAGAGGGCCGCACCGGCGGTTTCCCCAAATCCGGGGACGATATTCACCACCCCATCGGGGAAGCCCGCTGCGGAGAACAATTCACCCAGCCGCAGGGCGGTCAGGGGCGTCTGCTCGGCAGGTTTCAAGACGACCGTGCACCCCGTGGCCAGGGCCGGGCCCAACTTCCACGCCGCCATGAGGAGGGGGAAGTTCCATGGGATAATCTGGCCCACCACACCGATGGGTTCCCGGCGGGTATAGGTGTGAAACTCGGCACCCGGCGCAAAGGGCACGGAGATATCGATGGATTCCCCATTGAGCTTGGTGGCCCACCCGGCGTAGTAGCGGAAGTGGTCGACGGCCAGGGGCACATCGGCCACCATGGCGACACCGAGGGGTTTCCCGTTATCGAGGGTTTCCAATTGGGCGAACTCGTCCAGGTGCTCCTCCAATAAATCGGCGAGGCGCCAAAGACATTTTCCACGCTCCGAAGGGGTCATCTTCGACCAGGGTCCCGATTCAAAGGCCCGGGTGGCCGCCGCGACGGCGCGGTCAATATCTTCCTTATCCCCTTCCGCGACCCGGGCCAACACATCGCCTGTCGCGGGATTCACCACCTCGAAGCAAGCCCCCGACGCGGCGGGTACCCATTTGCCGTCAATCAGCATCATTCGGTCCTGGGAAAGAAATGTGCGCACATCGGCGTGTACGCCTTCGTCTACCACTACTGCGGCCATGGTGGCTCCTCCTGCGGTTGGGGAAATGACACTCCTGAAATCGGGGTGCCAGAAACGCGTTCGCTCAAAACTGCCTTGGGATTCAGCATACACCAAGTGGAGGAGCTTGGGAAGGGGGCGACCAGAGGATTTCATGCGAATAATCGGTACAAACCAAGACCCAACCGCCTCACGGTCGTGCCGCGCGATCTTCAACAGACGAGCCTGAGCGAGTTTGGGGAAGTTCGTGCGCAGGGAAGGAGAAAGACTAAAAAGCAGTGCGAGTAACGGAGCTATCACGATGGGTATTGGGTTTAGCGGCGCGTGCTACTTGCTCAACACCTCTTGCACTTCAGACGCACGAACCCCGTCAGAACTCGTTGATACTCGCCTTTTGGGGGATCGCGCGGCACGATAGGTTTCCAAAGCGAGCATCTCATTCAGTCGGCCCACCCCCCATTTCCATACGAAACGGGCGACCCAATGGGGCCGCCCGTGACATCGTCTCTATTGTCCTGCGCCTATTCCGCGGGGGGCATGGAATCCGCCCGGATGAAGGCGAAGAGATCCCGCAACTCCTGATCGCTCATGTGAGATACCAGGCCTTCCGGCATGACCGATTGGGCCATGGGCTCCATGGATTTTACGTTGTCCCGCGACACGGTCATTTCCGTACCCGCCGAATCAATCAGGGTAATCTCCGTATCGGACTCACGTAACACGAAGCCCGTAATGGTTTGCTCTGCCGCGCCCAGGCCATCATCTTCTCCCAGGATGGTGAAAATGGTGCCCGTATATTCCGGCAGGACCGACTTGCTTGGGTCCACCACGTTGGTGACAAAGTCCCACGTGTCTTTGCGGTTCAGGCCGGTCATCTCCGGACCCACCTGGCGTCCCACACCCAAATGAACGTGACACTTTCCGCAGGACTCTTCATAGATCTTAATACCGGCGCGGGCATAACCCGGTCCGTTTTTTATCTTGGAGTGGATGGCGTTCACCAGGCCCATTTTCTCATCGGGACTGGTGCGGATGGCCCCCCAGTGTTTCAACACGAGGGCATCAATCGCCGGATCACCGAGCGCGGCCAGGTTGATAAGCAGCACCCGATCTACATCCGCTGCAGGGACCTGGCCTTCGTCCACCGCCTTGAGCAATTTGGTGGCCCAGGGCGTGCGGGATACAAGGGCGCTGGCAATCTTTCCTTTGAGCCCCGCCGCACCCGGGAGGGTCTTCAGGAGGGCATCGCCCACGGCTTCATCAGGGAAGCGTTGGACGGCACCCAGCGCCGCTCCCCGAATATCATCGCCTTCACTGCCCAGGAAGAGCTGAAGCAGCACGTCGCGGGCAGGCGCAAAGCGCTCTTCACCCAACAGCTTGATGAGGGCGATGCGCTGCCCCTTGGGAACCGCCGTATCGGCAATCATGGTCGTGGCCTTTTCATAGACCTCGGTGTTACCCAAGCGGGCCGCAATAATCAGCAGTTGGGTGTTGTTCGCATCGGCCACCAACATCTCGGCCAGGGTCGCGTTGAGTGCGGCGGGCACCGTAGCATTCGTGCCGCGACCCAGCCCGGTCGCCATACCGGTCAACAGAGATTGGCGATGCTTCGCGTCGCTGAGGGAAGCCAGAAGTTCCGCGCAGTGGTTAAAGTCCTCGTCATCGCGGTCCTGGGTAAAGCGCTGTCCGAGACGGGACACAATCACGTCGTCGAAAATGGCGCTACGCAGGGTGGCCGCTTCTTTCGCCCATTCCACCACGGCGGCGGCATCTTCGCGAATGTGTTGTTCCACGGCCCACCAGAGCAAGAGGGGAATGAAGGTGTCGTCCACATCCTTTCCGGAGCGCAACATGGCCAACACGACGGGCAGGCCTTCTGCGGGCGAGAGGCGTTTCGCGGTGCTCGCCAGCTGGCTGCGCACTTCCGCTTCCCACTCTGCGGTGCCAAGGGCGACCAACTTGCGCACGATGAGGGGCGTGGTCATGTGGTCATTGCCCAGGAGACGGAGGGTCCAGACGCGCACCTGGGTGTTGGGATGGTCCAGGGCTTTCTCGGCGAATTCGGGGGTGAAGCCGCCGGAGGCATTGATGCCCCACAGGGCCTGCAGCGCCAGGGGATCGATGCGATCTTTCTGCCAGAGAATTTTTTCCAGGGCGGGAATCGCGCTGGCATCTTTCCGGTCATAGAGGACGCGGAGGGCCGTTTCGCGGTACCATTTGTTGGGATGGCCCAGGGTCGCTACGACTTCTTCAATGGGGGCCGTTCCGAAATCGAAGGGGGCATAGGGTTCGTTGGCTCCATGGGTCACGCGGTAGATGCGGCCCGTCTCCCGGAGGATGCGGTCGGTCTCGGCAGACACACTCCACGTAATATTTGTGTCGTGCCAGTCGGCAATGTAAAGAGCGCCATCGGGACCCTGTGCCATGGCCACCGGCCGAAAGTGCTGGTCGTCGGTCTCCAGCAGTTGGAGGAATTCATGGGCCGAAAAGGTCGACCCTTTGGGCTGAAGGTTGGCCACGCTGATGCAACGTTTAAGCGCACGTGCAGTGAAGATAGCATTTTGGAATTCCGCCGGAAATTGCGGTGCATTGTAGGAGACCAGCCCCTGCGACAATTTCGCCCTGGTGCTGTGATCTTCCATCCCCATGAAGAACCCGTAGGCATAGGGATTGGTCAACTCGCCGTGCTTGGCCCAGCTTTTCCAGGTGTAACCACCCTGCACCTGGTGAAACCCGATGAGCCCCCCGTTACTTCCGGTGAACATGCGGCCTTCCGAATCGAGGGCCACGCCAAAGTGATTGTGTCCGCCTTCTGCAAAAAGCTCAAAGCGTTTACTTTCCGGATGATAGCGCCAGAGGTTTTGCCCTTTGAAGTGCAGGCCCTCCTCATCGAGGCCCGGACGGCTGACGGTGGCCGTCGTCGTAGATCCCTGGTAGCCATAGAGCCAGCCATCGGGACCCCAACGGAGCCCGTTGGCCACGGCATGGAGATCTTCCAAACCAAAACCAGCGAGGTGCACTTCCGGGTCGCCATCGGGGATATCGTCCCGATTCGCATCGGGATAGAACAGCAAGTAGGGCGGGTTCATGACCCAGACCCCGCCCCGACCGGGAAGGGCGGACGTGGTGATGCTCAGGCCCGTTACAAAGTCGGTGGACTTGTCAAAGGTGCCATCGCCATCGGTGTCTTCATAGACGGTAACTTTGTCTTTGCCAGTTTCATGATTGGGGGGCGGGGGCGGCGGAAAATTCTCATATTGAACACGCCAGTAGTTGTCGTGTCCGATGACCTTGAGTCCCTGGGGAAAGGGAAACTGCAGGTATTGGGCTACCCACATGCGGCCCCGTTCATCAAAGTTTATGCTCAGCGGCTGGCGGACTTCCGGTTCCCGCAGCACGGTCTCCAGTTGAAACCCTTCCGCAATCGTAAAGTCTATATCATCGCTTGCCTCTGCAGCCGCGACGGTGGTCATGCCCATCGTTGCCAAACAGACACCACTTACTAACTGGCCTAATCGCACGTTCATTCTCCCTGCCCGCGAAGGGGCGGCACTACTGGCTCCTGTCAAGCGGGTTATTGTGGCGAAATACGGAAGGGCTATCAAATTTTTGGCATTTGGTGCGAATACCTGGACTGATAACTGGGGCCTTCTTATGCAATTGCGACACCGTAGTTATCTATGGTATGGTCCGGACTCACCCCAAACCTTCTCCCCTTGTTTGATTGGAGTTTATGGCCATGTTCAAGAAGGACACCTCCCCCGCAGCGCGCATAAAATCCTGGGGGATTCGGCTCGTCGTACTTGCGGCACTGATCGCCCTCTGCGTCTATTCCCCTAAGTTTATCGGGACTATTGTCGGCACCCTGCTCACGCTCGCACTGCTGGTTTGTGTGGCTTGGGTCGTAATAAAGGGGAAGCTCAAAGAGGCGTTTGGTCACATGGGCAGAAGTGTAATCGAGCTCGCGGCATTTTCCGATGTGCTCACACTCAAACCAGTGGAACCCGGCTCCGTGGAGGAGAACGAAGATGTGGTTGACGCCATAGCAGCCTTAGCCTCCCTCGGATTCGTAGAGCGCGCTGATTATGAAGTGGATAGCATACCCGCGCTGAAAATATTCGCTCTGATTCACCCCGAGAAGCGTGTATACGCCGTCGTGTATTCTGGAACCGGTGATGTAGAGCTCATCTCCTGTCACGGGGAGCACTCCTTTCTCGGCTACACGAATTCAAAGAGCGGAAAACTTCGGGGTAGCTTTTTCCCTGATGCACTAGTGGTCATCCACCGAGACTTGGGTCCTGAGTCGCTCTTCAAAAAACACCAACTCCATGCAATGCCCGAGCCCAGTCAGACGGTGAGTGCGGGGGAATTCATATCGGTCTACCGCCGGTACCAGGAAGAATTCGCAAGTCGCAAAGAGGCTGAAATGAAAGAAGCCCAGCGGCGAGATTTGGAGTTACGGGAATCCCTGCTGGAGAGCACAGGCTGGTCAGCCAGTGTTTGGGAGGAGAAACGGGAGCGGGTTATCTATATCCACGACAAATTGAATCAGGAAGCCATTTCAGATCACTACATGTTGTTGATTGATGGCGAAGATGAGCTGACAGAGCGAGAATATGAGCGCCATGAGGCCCTCGCGGCAGAACGGACCGCGAAGTTGGCGCCCCGTGCGGCTTTTGCTGCGCTTTTCGCCGAAAGCGATCTTGGCAAGAAGATTGAAAAAATTTGTGAGCTTAGCAGCCCATTGCCGACCGACGTCTACCTTGGCCCAGAGGTTGAGGACTATGATGATGAGGATGATGTCGATGAGTAGAGCCTGCGGAAACGGTATGCCGCGCTCCTGAATCTTGATAGGGTCTCCGTTCCGTCAACGTCCGCCCTAACTCGTGAGGACATTCTTGTGAGAACATCTATCGTGCTCATCATGGTCGTAGGACTTTCTAGTGCCGCAATCGCCGATCCTGTGGCCCAGAGTTCGACGTTGCGAATGAACCAGATTCAGGTCATCGGCTCCCATAACAGCTACCACGCCCACCCCAGCGAACCCCTCTTCAGCCTCGTGAAGGAAGCCTACCCGGCGGCAGCCACGTGGGCCTATGACCACCCACCTCTCGATGTGCAGTTAGACCGGGGTGTCCGGAGCTTTGAACTCGACCTTTACTTCGACACGAAAGCCATCAAGGTGCTCCACGTGCCGCGCTTCGACCAGAACAGCACCTGCGAAACCCTGGTGGATTGTGCCACAGTCCTGCGCGACTGGTCGAAAGCCCACCCCGACCATGTACCGGTCATCGTGCTACTGGAACTCAAAGAAGACGACGTCCCCCAAGCCAACATCCCGGTGCTCTCTTTCGACCAGGCGGCACTGGTCCAACTGGAGCGGGAGCTCACTGACGTCTTTTCGCCGGAACAGCTCATCCGTCCCGACGACGTGCGGGGAGACGCGGCGACATTGCGGGAAGCCATCACCACCACGGGGTGGCCTAATCTTGATGCCGTGCGGGGGCGCATTCTATTCGCGCTCCACACGGGGGGGAAGGCCGCCGAGACCTACGCGAGCATGCACCCGGGCCTGAAAGGAGCCACCGCCTTCTTGCAAGCCTATGGCGACGAAGACTACGCGGCCATCTACGTGTTGAACAATCCCACCAACCCCGAAATCACAACGCGGGTGAAAGAAGGCTTCATCGTCCGCACCCGTGCCGACGCCGATCTCGAAGAAGCCGCGAAAAACGATACGGCCCGTCGTGACGCGGCCCTCGCTTCCGGTGCTCAGATTATTACGACGGACTTTTTTGCTGGAAGCCCCCACGAAGAGACGGGCTACGTGGTTACCCTCGGTGAGGACAAGGCGGCCCGCTTAAATGTGGTGAACGGAGAGTAGCCTTTTCCACCGGCTCTGAACACCCCGTGGTATAATCGGGAGGAGCCGCCCAAGTTGCGCGCGGCCACGCGCCTTTCACCGCAAAGGGGGTAGCCTGTGTCACCAAACAACACCCATCGCGTTTCCGCTCCCCGCGAAGCC
>JAUIMA010000247.1 GCA_030432675.1 Candidatus Hydrogenedentota bacterium
AAGGCCGGTCCCCCGTTTTGAGCCAAGGCGCTTGGTCGTGAAAAAAGGGCGAAACATTTGCTCTTGCACCGTTTCCGGAATACCTTCGCCCGTATCGCTCACCGCAACGCAGGCATATTCCCCGGCCGACAGACCCGTGCGATCAATTTCGTGAACACCGGAGCGGGTCTCACGGGATACCTCGATCGACAGGGTGCCCTCGTTTCCCATGGCTTCGATGGCGTTCATACACAGGTTGAGCAGAATTTGCTGAAGCTCTGCCGCGGAGCCGACCACCCACATAGAATCTTCCCATGCATTTTTCACAGACATGGTAATACCTTTGGGACAAAAGCGCTCAACGAGGGCAAAGGTGTCTTCGATGGCGTGAGAAAGATCAATCGAAGTGCAGCCATCCATGTTGGCATAGGCCTTATTGAAACGCAGCAGTCGCTGAATTATTTCCGACGCGTTGGCGATAATGCCGGAAATACGCTCCAATTCTTCGGCAATGTGTCGTTCGGGCTCAAAGGAGAGGGCAAGTTCTGCACTGGCCAGAATGCTCGCCAGAATGTTGTTGAAGTCATGAGCGACGCCCCCGGCGAGGGTACCAATGGCCTCCTGATTGCGTGAGGCACTCAACTCTTTTTCGAGTTGGGCATTTTGAAGGCGTAGCGCATACTCCCGATGGGCCATCTTGATGACCCGGGAAAGCAGGTGGGGCGTCAGCCCGTCCTTGGAGAGATAGTCTGTGGCCCCAAACCGGATGCTCTCTGTCGCAGCGTCAACGGCAATGTTTCCAGTGAGCATGATCACCGGGCGAAGGTCGTTACGCTGGCGCAACTCTCTTAAGAATGCCGAGCCCGTGATACCGCCAAGAAAATAGTCGAGAAAAATTACATCCGCCGTACACTTTCCCAGCGCATCCAGCCCTGTTTTCCAGTCGCCATATCCCACAAAATCTATCGAGAGCTCGTGGCAGTCCATGAGGTTGGTGCGGAGAAACTCAAGGTCTTCTTCGTCATCGTCAATTGCTACGACATGGACGGTACGTGAGATATCGATACATTCAATGGGAGGGGAGTCTACCATTGCGAAATCTAACCTCACCGTCGTTAGCGAAACAGGAGAGCCCGAAGTCGGAGCCCCGCAATCTATCTAAGGCAAAGCGCCGTTCTTGATGGTGAGAGCGAACCAGACACCACCGTTTCAGCGTTGCATTTTTCTCTCGCATAGCACTATGGAAGCGCCCAAAGGGGACGAGCCCGTCTCACACTCGGCGTCCTCCCCTGAAAAGCCCATTTCAATCGCTTTCGCCAGATCTCGGCCTCTCTCGGAGTGGGCTAAGTTCATTTTCTAACAACTGCATAATTCTAGCACGGCAACGCTGGGCTGTCAATTAGTACTTTTCGTAAGGGTTTTACGGGGTTTGGCCTCTCGTTTCGACCCGGTATCTCTATTGGGCCATAAGGCGGTCAATCCTGCGTGCCTGTTGGGGCAGGGATTTTACTCAGCACGCCGGTAGGTCTATACTCGAATCCTCAAGAGAATCTCCGCCATGGTGCTATGACCGTGGCAATGGCAGTATATAAACGAATTCCCGGCAACCGGGTCAAGGAAACCTCCCATTGAACGAGCTGCAAGTGGTTTTGGATAAAGCGGTACGTGATGCCAAAGCGCCCGGAGCGGTTGCCTTCGCTGGACGCTACGACAAGGACCTGTTTTACGGAGCAAGCGGATATCGGGCCATCATTCCCGACAGGTTGCGTGCGGAAAAAGACACCCTTTATGACCTCGCTTCCCTGACCAAGGTGGTCTGCACGACGACGTGCATTCTGCTGCTTCACGAACGGGGCGCGTTAGACCTGGAGCAACCCGTCTCGGAGATCATACCCGTCCCCTCCTTTCGGCGATTTACCGTGCGCCATTTGTTGACCCACACCGCCGGGCTACCAAGTCACAAAGTCTGGTACAAGGAGACGAAGGGGTTGGATGCCTACGTGGAGCGGATTGGAACCCTGGAGTTGGGGTGGGAGCCGGGCCTTCGCCGCAATTATTCCGACCTCGGGTTCATGCTGTTGGCGAAAGTTGTGGAGTTGGTTGGCCGTGATTCGCTGGATGCCTTTGCGGAGGCACACATCTTCAAGCCCCTGGCCATGAAGCATACCGGCTTTAATCCTGCGGCGAAACAGCGCAAATCATGCGCCGCAACCGAAGATTGTCCCTGGCGCGGCAAGGTCATGCAGGGGGAGGTGCACGACGAAAATGCGTATGCGATTGGCGGCGTGTCTGGTCATGCCGGACTCTTTGCGCCCGCCGACGATTTGGCACGTTTTTGCCGCGCCATGATCGGCGAGAAGTTGTTGAAGCGGGAAACCCTCTCCAAAGTCTCCGATCCACGCAACGTGGCGACCTATCCCTGGCAGGGGCTGGGCTGGAAGATGGACCCATGGGCCGGTGGCTCCGAGGGATATCTGCCCGCCCGCCGTGCCATCGGGCACACGGGTTGGACCGGGACCAGTATCTGGATGGATCTGGATGCGGGATATTTTTCCATCTTGTTGAGCAATACACCGCACCCGGATCGCACAAGGCGGCGCAACCGGACCCTTCGGCAGACCTTTCACGATCCCCTGGTGCGTGCGACGTACCATCGCCAGAGCAACGTTCATACCGGGCTGGACCGCGTGGTGTGGGATGGCTTCGACCCTGTCAAAGGAAAACGAATCGGACTGTTGACCAATCAGGGTGCGGTAGATTCACTCGGGCGGCATATACTCGATGTGCTGGCCTTGGACCACGACGTGGAGGTGGCACAACTCTTCAGTCCGGAGCACGGCTTTACCGGTCAGGCCGAGGCGGGGGAGAAGGTGGCCAATCAACGTGCCCAGGTGCCGGTCATCAGCCTCTATGGCGAGCAAAAGAGGCCGACCGCCGCACAGTTGCAGGGTCTGGACCTCTTTGTGATCGACTTGCCCGACATCGGTGCCCGCTACTACACCTACATGTCGACCATGAAAGACTGTATGGAAGCCTGTGCCCGCGCCGGAGTGGCCGTGCACATCCTTGATCGCCCCAATCCCCTGGGGGGAGAGGTGCTGGAAGGGCCAGTGGCCACGCGTACGAATTCTCTGGTGTGCAGTGCGCCTATTCCCATTCGTCACGGCATGACCCTGGGCGAACTGGCGCTGTTTTACAAACAAATCGATACGGGATTGAGCCGATTGAAACTCACGGTCAGCCGTCTCGATAATTGGCCACGTCGTGTTATGGCCCCCGATAACAGCCTCCCTTGGGTTTCCCCTTCTCCCAATATTCCCAATTTCGATTCGGCCCTCTTATATATTGGCATGTGCCTCTTCGAAGGGGTGAACGTGAACGAAGGGCGGGGGACTGATACGCCGTTTCAAATTATTGGTGCGCCCTGGCTGGATGCCCAGCGGGTCATTGATTCGCTGAAACCCTTTGAATATCTAGGCTGCACGGTCACGGCCGAGCACTATACGCCCCGAGCTATCCCCGGCAAGTCCACGAACCCACGCTATAAGGATGAAGTCTGCCAAGGAATTCGGATCACCGTGGAGCGCGCCGAGCACGCCCGGCCCTTTACCCTGGCCTACGCTCTCTTGAGTGCCATGCATCGTTTCCACAGGGACGAGATGGCGTGGCGGGACTTCTTCGATACCCTCGCCGGGGGCGATGCGCTTCGCACCGCCATTCAGTCTGGAGTGGACACCGAGACCTACCTCTATTCGATCAGTGCGGCGCGGGAATCCTTCGTGAAGCGCCGCCCGTCTATCTACTAGTGGCCCGGATGGATGTTACGGAGTGAGCTCTGCTGCGTCGCCCTTGCTGGGCTACTATTGGAAAGGTGCTCCTTGATATCCGGAGCAGCTGACTCCTCCGAAAAAAGAAACCGCCACGATGCGCAGAGACACCGTGGCGGTTGCGAATAGCAGGGGCGTAGTCAGGAGGCGATAGGGCTGTCCGCTTTATACAATACCGTGTAAAGCAAGTCACCCGAGCCAGCGCGGCTGCCTTCTTCATGGGAAAGCACGGTCTTAATATCAAACACATCCGCTGCCGTTTCCTTGATCCACGAATTCACGGTGTCATCCAATTCGAAGGTCTTGTCTTCATAGCCTTTGAAGGTCTTTACAAAAATCATGGTTCCCAGTCCCTTGTTTGCAATACTGCGTGACAATACGTAATCCGTAGTCTAGCAGGAAGAAGCCGAAATTACATCTTCTTTCCGCCTACTCGAAGCGTAGTAGATGATAATTCTTCTTTCCCTTGCGCACGACGGCGAGGCGGTCGGTCAGCAGGGAGTCCGTCGTTAGTTCCACGTCTTCTCCATCGATGCGCTCGCTATTGAGATAGAGGCCGCCATTCTTGATCAGGCGTCGTCCTTCACCCTTACTGGAAAAGACTTCCATTTCCACCAGCGCATCCAGCAATTTCTTGCCTGCGTCCAATATGTTTCGGTCCAGCGTGCTGCTGGGCACCTCGCTGAAGACATCGGCCAGCGTTGCTTCGTCGAGGCCCCGGAGGTCCCCGCCAAACATCGCCTGGGAAGCGGCCAGGGCATTTTGGAGAGCCGACTCACCGTGAACCAATCGGGTGACCTCTTCTGCGAGGCGTCGTTGGGCCGCCCGTTTATGAGGTTCTTCCGCCAGTTGCCGTTCCAGATCGAGTATCTCATCTTTCGAGAGAAAGGTGAAGTAGCGCAAATAGCGGGGGGCATCCGCATCGGTCTGATTGAGCCAGAACTGGTAAAACTTGTAGGGCGACGTGCGCGCTGAATCCAGCCAGATATTGCCTGACTCGGATTTGCCAAATTTCGAACCGTCCGATTTGGTGACCAGCGGGAGGGTCAGGCCAAAGGTATCCGTGCCCCGGACCCGGCGCGTAAGATCCATACCGGCGACGATGTTGCCCCACTGATCGCTTCCCCCGATCTGAAGCTGGCAGCCATAGGCCTCGTTCAGGTACATGAAATCATAGGCCTGCATGAGGCTGTAGGTGAATTCTGTATAGGAAATGCCATGGTCTCGGTCTTCCAGCCGCTGGCGAACCGATTCTTTGCCCAACATGACGTTGACGCTGAAGTGCTTGCCCACATCGCGCAAAAACTCGATGAAGGTCATGGCACCGAGCCAGTCGATGTTATTCCGCAGCACTGCGGCGTTTTCACCCTCGAAATCAATAAATCGCTCGAGTTGTCCACGAATGCCCACCACATTGGCTTCCACTTGTTCGTTGGTCAACAGGGAACGCTCCGCAGCCTTAAAGCTGGGATCGCCAATCAACCCGGTGCCTCCTCCGACGAGGGCGATGGGTTTATGACCGGCCCGCTGAAAGTGCATGAGTCCGATAATCGGCACCAGACTGCCCACGTGCAGGCTGTCCGCCGTGGGGTCGAAGCCACAATAGAGGGTCATGGGCCCCTTCGCCAACTCATCTGCCAGGGTTTCGTGGGTTTGCTGTTGTAACAGGCCACGCCAGGATAGTTCTTCGAGGAGCGTCATTGGGGCATTCTCCATGGACTTCAACGTTGGGGTAGGTGGGGATTCACGCGCAAAAATGGCGACGACGGGGGGCAATTCCAATGGATAATGCCGGTAGGACGGACGCTTCCGGTCCCTGAGCACACGCCACGAGAACCCCGATATGCTAACAAAGGCTCGGATTCCTGCGCAAGACAGGCGTCAAAAATCGTCAAAAAACCGTCTATAAAAAGACAATCTTCGAAATTCCAGAAAAAAATTTCCAGAGCGACGGTATTTAGTTGACTTTTACTGTACATTCCCGCAAACTTAAAGCGATTTGGGGATATGTATCACCTCTACTATGGGAGCACGGGTCCCTGTGACATCGAAAATCGTAGAGGAATCAACTCAGGAGAGTCAAAACCGCCATGCCTCGCTGGTCCTTTACCTATAGGTCTGCCCTCGTTGTACTTACCGCCCTGGTCCTTGCGGGGTGTCCACCAATTGCACCGGATACAACGCCGGTCGCCAATTTCTCTGCGACGCCGCGCACCGGTAATACCGGTCAGTTGGTCAGTTTCAGTGATCTTTCCACCACGGCCGGCGGCGAAGCTATCGTGTCGTGGCAGTGGAACTTCGGCGACGGCGGTCGCAGCAGTGAGCCCAACCCGAGCCACACCTATCTCGTTTCGGGTGACTTTACGGTCTCACTGACGGTCACAAGCGGATCGGGCTCCCACACGCGGACTCGAAATGGCTATATTCGCATTGAGTCTCCCTCGGGTTCCGCTCAGTTGGATGGTGACGGTGGTACTGTTTCCTCGAACGGCGTCTCCATCCAGGTGCCTGCGGGTGCCTTGCAGTCACGGGTGGACTTTGGAATTACACGGGTCAACACCGAGATTCCCATCAATATATTTGAAACGATAAATCGGGTGGGCGATACCTTCCGCGTTACCCATGACAGTGCTACGGCCCTGTCCACCTCGAGCGACGATGTGCCCTTCCAGACCGCCCGTCTTTCCATTCCGTATGCGGAAGACGTGGTGCCAACGGGAAGCCGTACGCCGGGTAAAGTACACATTGTGGCCCAACTCAGCACGGGTGAAGTCATTCCGATTATCGGAACCATCACCTCCGGTAGCGTGGACGCCCAGGTGAGTGACCTGCCCAACGATGCGCTGTATACCGTCGTGTATCGTCCAGACGCCTATTTGGCCACCGCCGCCGTCAGCACGACCAAGACACCCACCTCAACAGAGTGGGCCCAGTCCTGGCAATTGAGTCTCAGCCCGGCACTGTTGACCCAGCTGACGGCCCTTCGCCTTGGTTCCGTGAACCAGGCCTCCAGCTTCTTCCGGACGAGTTTCACGGAAGAGCAGTTGTCCGACACGGAGCAGGCGCTCATGGCGGGCTTATTGAACCTGCAGGCCCAGTACGAGGCCGTGCAATCGCGCAGCCCCCGCCTGGTTACGACCAACGGCGCGTATGGCGCGATAGCGTTTAATTTCGTGTCACAGTATTCCTCGGCCATTGGAAGTCTCGATGCGGTCTACTACGCTGGAAGTCCCTTTGGTAGCATCGTCCTTGACCCGCAGCAGCTGCTCGCTATCTCGACATGGAACGCGGATCGCTTTGATGCGGACCGCAGCCTGACGGATATCGCCTTCAAATTGAGTGTCGACCAGGCCGTTGGCGAAGTGCTGACCCGAGCCGTTGTCGATGGTTATGACTACCCGGAAGTCACGGCCACCAGCGCGACCGACGGTGCGGAAATCAGCTTCATGGAAGGTATCCGTGAGGGAATGGCCCTCTATGTAGGCCAAATGAATGGCGGACGCACCGCCAATCGTTCCCAGCTGGACGGCGATTGGGCATTGTTGTCGACACCCCTGTTCGCGCCGTTTGACCTGGAAGTAGCGGGCTATGCTGCGGCCACTCAGGATTTCTTCCGCTATGTGGCCAATCGCTACAGCCCGGACCCGGCACTCGCTTACCTGGCGAGCGGTACGGGAGGGGTAAAGGGACTGTTGGAAGAGGTACGCCTGGCGGTCTCTACCGGTCTCGTGGCGCCCGGATTTGAAGAGGCAGCCCTGCTCTCTTCCGTCGCCATTGACGAAGCATTTTTCTCCCATCTTGAAGTGTCCCTCGGTGAGGCGTACTACCAGTTTGCGCTGGACCTGGCCTTCCGTCATGGCGCCTCCGGAGTCCTTCGCCCCAGCGATGCGAGTCGCCTGCCGCTCGTTTTGGATTCGTCCCGTTTCGGAACAGGTGCCATCCTGACCGGCACACTGGATGGGCCAGACAGTGGACTGGACTTTCCGGCCCTGGGTGAATTTGGCCTGACGGCGATTTCGCCCCTCAGCTCCCGTGTGGTGATCGTGGAGGCGGACCCCAGCGCCGACAACCTGGAGTTGACCTTCAACCGGGCAGATTGGAGTGCCGATGCACGCAATCAAACAGTCCAGGTAGTCGTCTATCGTGAAGGCCTTCCGGGCGTCCCCCTGGCGGCCGATGCGACGACCATGAGCTTCTCAGGATTCGAGGCGGATGCCGGTCAAAGCGCGTCGGTATTCTATGTGGTAATCGTAAACACGAGCAGCACCACCGCCAGTAGCGTAACCCTTTCAGTAACGAGTTCTACGGACGAATAGAAGTTCCCGAATCGGACAAAAAAAACTTGTCCGAAGGTTGACACGGGTCCTTCTTCTTTGCTAATCTACGCGCAGCCGCCTCGGACGGGGCGGCTGTCTTTTTGATTAATCACTTTGCTGGCGTAGCTCAGTTGGTAGAGCAGCTGATTTGTAATCAGCCGGTCGGGGGTTCGAGTCCCTTCGCCAGCTCCAAAGTTGAAGATGATTTTCCCGGATGGCGAGTTGCCCGAGTGGCTAAAGGGGGCGGGCTGTAAACCCGCTGGCTTACGCCTACGTTGGTTCGAATCCAACATCCACCACCATTTTTTCTGTCTCTTATAAAATGGGCGGGAATAGCTCAGTTGGTAGAGCATCAGCCTTCCAAGCTGAGGGTCGCGAGTTCGAACCTCGTTTCCCGCTCCATTTTTTAATTTTATGAGCCCGCATAGCTCAGTCGGTAGAGCACTTCCATGGTAAGGAAGGGGTCTCCGGTTCAAGTCCGGATGTGGGCTCCATTTTTTTGATATTACGGTCTTATGCGCCCGGCCTGGCTCGGCCGCGCAAGGAGAAATGAGACATGGCCAAAGCAAAATTCGAACGTACGAAACCACACGTGAATGTGGGTACGATCGGTCACGTTGACCACGGCAAGACTACGCTTACCAGTGCGATTACGAAGGTGCTGGCCGCAAGTGGCGGCTCGACGGCCATGGACTTTGCCGAGATCGACAAGGCCCCCGAAGAAAAAGAACGCGGCATTACGATCTCCATTGCCCACGTGGAATACGAGACGGAA
>JAUIMA010000248.1 GCA_030432675.1 Candidatus Hydrogenedentota bacterium
GCAGTCTCGATGGCCGTGGTGTTTACGGCATTGTCTGTGGACGGGGTGGACTGGGTGGACAATGTGGACACACCGTGGGGGGCGTCATTAACCGCAGTGACAGTTGTCTTACGGGTCCCACTAGTCTCACTGGTCCCGCCAACTGCGGTGGTAGCCGGTGTGGCCACTATCGGTGCTGCTGCGACCGGCGCAGGGGCCACTGCCATGGGCGTCAAGGGCTGTCCGGCCAACAATTGCTGCTGTTGATTCAGCAGTCCTTTGAAGGTATCCAACGTCGCCTGTTGTCCCTCAAGGAACTGACGGTGCAAGTCAGCCGTCTGTTGCTGCATGCGCTGCAAGGCCAAGAGATGTTCCTGGGCAATCTGGGCAGCGCCTGTAGCGACCACCGGTGTGGGGGCGGCAGGTACATGGGAGGGAGAAGGCGCGGGCGTCGTCGAGGTCGGGGGCGTCGTGTTTTTTTGCATCGGTACCGGTGTGGGGTTCGTGTTGGCGTGGGTCACCACCGCCGCACGGGGCGCGGCCTTGGCCTTGCGCGGCCGGGGGGTGACATGGTTGGCACCACAAATGGGTACCATCAACTTGGCCTTGGGTTTCAGGGCTTCGGGGTCAATGGGGGCGTTGGCATTCCAGGTTTCCAGGCTTACCCCGTGGCCCAAGACGGCGATTTCCGCCAGGGCACGGGCCAAGTCCAGGATACCGCCCCGTTTGCCGTTGGAGCCGTCGATGGCCACGGCGTGGTGCGGTTGGTCCCCCAGGATGGCGTCCACGAGACCGGACATGCGGGAACCCGGACCAATCTCCAAAAAGGTGCGGATACCGTCGTCGTACATCTGCTGCACCTGAGCCACGAAAGAAACGGGCTTGGCCAATTGCTCGGCCACGAGCGGACGTACCGCGTCCAAGTCGGTGGGATAGGGCGTGGCCGTCGTGTTGGAATAGAGCGTCACGTCGCCGGCTTCCAGCGTCATACCCTGCAGGGCTTCCAGAAAGGGCTCCCGCACGTGGGACACGTATTCACTGTGGAATGCGGCCGCGACGGGCAGCACCTTGGTTTGAATACCCTTTTCAGAAAAAACGGTGTTCGCGTGGGCGATGGCGTCCGTGCCGCCAGACAGGACCATTTGCTCGGGAGCATTCTTGTTGGCAATGACGACGTCCAGCCTGGCTTCGGCGATGAGCGCTTCGACCGGGCCTTCTTCGGCGCGGACGGCCATCATGGAGCCCTTGTCCCCTTCGCCTTGACCCATAAGGGCACCGCGAAGTTTGGACAACTGATGAAAGTCGGTCTCGCTGACTTTGCCGGCCGCGTAGAGGCCTACGATTTCACCGTAACTATGGCCTGCGAGGGCGTCGGCCTGGAGCCCAAAGCCCTTAACCACGTTCAGCGCGGCTGCGCTCACGGCGCCGATGGCCGATGGGGCGACGGGCGTGGCGGTGAGTTCCTGCTGCTGGCGCGCTGCTGCCTCTTCGCCGAAGGCAGGCTGGGGATAAATCAGATCGCTCAAGCGGGGGGCGCCATCGTCACCACCATAGACGGCATTGGCATTGGCCAGCACGTCGAGGAATTCCGGGAACTGACACGCGAGCTCGTTCAACATGCCCACATACTGGGTGCCCTGGCCGGGAAAGACAAAGGCCAGTTTGCCCGGCGTATCTCCGCTGGCGTAGTAGACGCCGGTGGGTAGACTCCAGGATTTTTCCTGGGCCTTCGATTTCAAGGTGCTGGTGGCTTGTCCGAATAACTTGCCAAGGTCGGTGCCCTGCTCCGCGACGACCGCGAGGCGACAGGGGGCCTTTCCGTCAAAGTGTTCGCGCAGATCGACGGCGGCCAACTGGATCGTACTCCACCGCTCAGAAGTCGGGAACGCTGCCAGTGCCTTCTCGAGGGCTTGGGGCGAGTCGGCAGAAAAACTGAGAATCTCCACATTGCCGGACCAGTCCGGCGCGGCTTTCACTGCGCCGTGCTCTTCGAGTACCGCGTGGAAGTTGCTGCCGCCAAAACCGAGGGCGCTCAGGGCCGCACGGCGCGGGTGGGTTTCCCGGGGAAGCCAGGGCCGCAGTTTCGTGTTGGGATAAAACGCCGAGTCCCCGGCCTTCAAGGGACCAAGGGGGTCGTTGACTTTGATGGTGGGGGGCAAGACCTTGTTGTAGAGGGCAAGGGTCGCCTTGATAAGGGCGGCCGAGCCTGCCGCTGCCTTGGTGTGGCCAATTTGCGATTTGACCGAGCCGATGGCACACCACGGGCCGTTCTTCGCGCTGCCGTAGACTTCCGTCAATGCACTGACTTCGACGGCGTCGCCTTTGGCCGTACCGGTGCCGTGGGCTTCCACGAGTTCAATACTCAGGGGGTCTATCTGGGCTTGCTCGTAGGCCCGCTTAAGGGCCTTTACCTGGCCTTTGGCGCTGGGGGCATAGATCGCATCGCCCTTGCCGTCACTGGAAGCACCGATGCCCTTGATGACCGCATAGACCCGGTCGCCGTCCCGCTCGGCATCGCTCAGCCGCTTCAAGGCCACCATGCCCAGGCCTTCACCCAGGATGGTGCCATCGCCGCTCGCGTCGAAGGGCTTGGCATTGCCTGTGGGGGAAAGGGCGGGGGTCTTGCTGAAACACATGAACATGAAAATGTCGTTGAAGGTGTCCACGCCACCACTGATGACGAGGTCACTCTTGCCGGCCTGCAACTCGAGCATGGCGAGGTGCACGGCACTCAGGGAACTGGCGCACGCGGCGTCCACGACACAATTGGTGCCGCCCAGATTCAGGTGCTTGGTGATGCGCCCGGCCACCACGTTGCCGAGGAGGCCGGGAAAAGAGGCTTCCTGCCAGGGGACATACTGCTCCGCCATCCGCTCCAATACGTCGTCGATGATGGCCTGGTCGAGGCCGGCATCTTCCAGGGCCTGTCGCCACTTGGGATGGCCCAGCCGTGCGCCGAGGGGGATGACCAATTCCAAGGCACCCGTAACACCCACGACTACACTGACGCGGTCGCGGTCGAAGTCGGCATCAGGGCCATAGCCCGCATCCCGCAGGGCACGGTCCGCCGCCACCATACCGAGGAGCTGGGCGGTGTCGGTGGCCTCCAGGGCGTTGGGGGGCATGCCATATTCGAGGGGATTAAAGTCGATGGGTTCGAGGAAGCCGCCCCGCTTGCCATAGGTGAAGTCGGGACGCTTCGGGTCGGCGTCGTAGTAGTCTTCGGGACGCCAGTGGGTCTCGGGCGTTTCGATGATGGCGTCAATGCCATGCTTGATATTGGCCCAATAGGCCCCCAGGTGATTGGCCTTGGGGAAGAGGCACCCCATGCCCACAATGGCGATATCAGCAGGCGACGAAGAGTTTTTAGAAGAACTCACTGGATGTATTCCTCCAATTGGGGACGTTCCAGGGGAAGATACGAACTACAGGCCGGGGGCACCGCGATGCCCTGGCTGGAAAGGGTGGTGCTTCGGGTAACTACCGCCGCGCCGTGCAGAATATTCAGGGCCACGAGGGCGACTTCGCGCCGTTCGGGCGCTTGGAGGAAGGTACCCCGCACCCATTCGTTGAAAGCACCCATGGCCGGACCGCACCAGACCTGGTAATCAATCTTGCGATCGGCGATACCCCGGTTGGCCCAGATGGAGGCCTGGCCGAGATAGGACCGGAATATGAGGGCCATTTTGTGCTTCGGGTCTTGTTCGGCGCGGACAATCTGTTTGGGGTCCCGCTCTTGGAAAAAGGCCTTGGTCTCTTCCCAGATTTGCGTGAGGGGGGCGCGGAAGAGTTGCTTCTCCAGCTTCGCCCGTTCGTCCGCGGGAATCTCATCGATGCTTTTGTGGAGGCGGTAGAGTTCGAAAAGGCGCGCGCCCCGCATGCTGAACATGGTCCCCCGCTTGAGCACCTGGACGTCGACGCCCATCTCAAACATGTCGGCGGCCGGGGCCATGGCCGTGTCGGCCTGTCCCGCTTCGGCGAGCATCTGCCGCACGATATCGGACGAGCCACTTTCCACACAGGCCTGGTTTACCGAGCCGGTCACGATATAGGCGGCGCCCATGGCAAAGGCGGCAGCGGCAGAAGCAGGGGTAGAGATACCACCGGCCAGGCCGACGCGGGGCGCGGTGGGATAGTTGAACTTCGTCTGCATGCGGTTACGCAGGGCAATGAGGGTCGGGAGCAGGGCGATGGCGGGGCGGTTGTCCGTATGGCCGCCGGAGTCTGCTTCGGCCGTAATGTCATCGGCCATGGGAATACGCAGGGCCAATTCGGCCTGCGCTTCCGTGAGGTCGCCGTTGGCCACGAGCTGCTCCAGAAAGCGGGCAGGCGGTGGCGAAAGGAACTTTTCGGCCACCTCGACGCGAGATACCTTGGCGATGACCCGATTGGGGACCACGACCTTGCCGTCCCCGTCTTCGTGGATGCCATGGACGCGGTATTTCACGATGGCGGGGGTGAGGTCGAGGTAGGCCGACGCTTCGACGAGGTGAACCCTGCGCTCAATGAGTAACGAGGCCACGGCACCTTCCAGGGCCTGCTCGTTGGGACTGTGAATGAGATTGACGCCGAAGGGCGTGTCGCCGAGATTCTTTTGCAGCCGGTCGAGGGCCTGTTTCACCCGGTCCAGCGAAAGGCCCGCCGCGCCGAAGATGCCGAGAAGGCCTTCCTTGGCAAGGGCCTCGACGAGTTCCTCGGAGGCGATGCCATTGGCCATCGCACCGCCGTAGTAGGCGAATTTTACGCCATGATCGCGGCGGAACGTCGCGTCACCGAGTTGGCCTGCGTGACAGGGGAGACCGAGCGCTACGACGGGGAACGCTTGCTCACTGGCCGAGGGGGCCGGGAGGGTCCGGGTGGCCGCAAGGGCCCCATCGGACTGCTGAAAGACGCTGAAGGGCGTGGCGGAATTGCGCAGCAGATCGGCGAATTCGGGGCTGTCAAAGGGGAGGGCGGGGGTATCGCTCGCGACCCATCCCCATGCCGTACCGGCCAAGGGCCTCTCGTTTGTTTTTTCGGGGCTAAGCAAGGGCATGCCGCGTTTCCTGCAAGTGGGCCGCGCCTTGGGGGCGGCATAACTACTTGATTTGACGTGTGTTACGGGAGTTTGAGGTCCCGGCCTTGGGGTGTCCCATTGGGCTCCCTTTTCCGGGCGCGATAGGACGCGAAATGCTACGTTTCAGGCACTCGATTCAGGAATGCTGAAAAGTCCCTTATGATAGCATTGAACGGCGTAAGAAGGCCAATTGCATGGGCTTGCAACATTACCCCCATAGGGCAAGGCCCCATGAACCGGGGGGGCTTGACTCGGATGGAACTTGATGAGCTGTGATTTTCACGTTTCCCCGCGGTGGCGACAAACTGTTGTACCTTCGCCTCTGCATAAGAATCTTGCGTTCTCGTGCGCCGAGGCGCAATGCCGCCAAACCAACGATAGCGCCCAGCGCTCCCAAAGCCCTCCTTTTGTGCTCGAAGGAGAATGGAGGGACGGGTTGCTTTGCCTTGTCCTTAGCACGAAGCCGATAACGTCAATCTGGTCCGCTTCCTAACCCTGCCTTAACCAGGATTTCACCCTTCGTTAAAGGAATCCTGATTGACCAGGAACAATGCTCCACCACAATAGCCCTATCTTGGGAATGCGGTGCGCTTGGGCCACTGCACTCTCCGTTCCGCCAACGGGAACGAAGGTTTTCTTGAACCAATCTATTGGGAGAAAGACGCACATGAAACATCGTGGCTTTACACTGATCGAATTGCTCGTGGTTATCGCCATTATTGGCATTCTCGCGGCCATCCTGCTACCCGCCCTGGCCCGGGCACGGGAAGCGGCCCGTCGGGCGAGTTGCCAGAATAACCTGAAACAGATGGGTATCGTCTTCAAGATGTATGGGAACGAGTCCCGTGGCAATATCTGGCCCCGTCTCGGATTGCAGGAAAATCTGGAAGCGAAAGAATACCGGGACGACCCCTCTGGCAGCGTGCCCTGGCAGGATTGGGATTTGGATGCCCAGAACACGCCGGCCGGTGTGGAAATCTATCCCGAGTACATGACCGACGCCAACATCCTCTTCTGTCCGTCGGACAGTGAAAACCCGGATGAATACCTGAACTGTGATGGTCCCAGCCCCCAGGGTGCCTGGTGTGAAGGGGCTGAAGGCAACTTGCCGACGGGCCACCCGGCGTATGGCACGATAGCTCCCGGGGCCTTCGAAGATGCCAGCTATGTGTACTACTCCTGGATGGCCGAAAACATTGACGTCTACGGCACGATGATTACCATCGCCATGGGTCTGGAAGACTACGGCATGATGAACCTGGAAGGTGGTATCGGTGATTGGCTCGACAATGGATTCGGTACGACGTTGGAGTCCTTCTATGCCGCACTCGATGCGGATATTGATGTGGGGGACTGGCCGGCTGCACAGGTGGCCGCCCACGTGAGCGACTTTACGGGAATCTCCATCAACGTGGTGGGAAATGGCGGCGGTGATACCATCATGCGCCTTCGTGAAGGTATCGAACGCTTCCTTATTACCGACATCAACAACCCGGGTGGTTCCGCCCAGGCGCAGAGCCAGGTGCCGGTCATGTGGGATAACATCGGTACGGGGCCTCTGGTAACACCGCCTGCGGGTTACTATAAAGACCAAGGTGCCGACTCCTTCAACCACCTTCCCGGTGGCTGCAATATCCTCTTTATGGATGGTCACGTGGAATTTTCGAAATACAACAGCAACGACGGACACATTCCAACCAGCACCCTGGCGGCAGCCATTGGGTTTAACTATTCCTCTTGGGATGATTAGTCGGCAACCATAATCTAGGTTAACCATTCGGGTGCGCCGCAAGCGTTTTTTGCTGCGGCGCGCCTGTGTTATAACGGGCTTGTTACTTCGGCAATATTGAGGGAGAAAAACGTTGAATAGAGTGTTAAAAATTGTATCGTTTGTGGTTGCGTTGGTGCTTAGCCCCACGGTGTTGGCGGCGCCCCTGGCAGTAACCCCCAAAGTCACCCTTACGAATCCGGCCGTGCAGGATCAAGATGATATGTGTGTCTGGGTTCATCCCAAAGACCCGGCACAGAGCACGGTCATTACGTCAGACAAATCCGCAGGGAAACTGTTCGTTTATGACCTGGAAGGTGCGTTGGTCCAGACTGTGCCGGTCTCCGGAAAGCCAGGGAACATTGATTCGCGCGACGGTTTTCAGCTTGGGGAGAAGACATGCTCCATCGTGGCTTTTAACGAGCGGGATGGGTCGGCGATTCACCTATATGCAGTTGACCCCGAAACGCGACAGCTTTCACGGGTAGACGATGGGGCCATCACAACGGGACTGAATTACGGGTTTACCCTGTATCGCAGTCCGAAATCGGGCGCCATGTACGGCATTACCGTGCCCGACGAGGGCGAGGGCTACGTGGAACAATATCTGTTGGAAGCGACGTCGTCAGGGCAGATTTCCGGAAAGCGGGTGCGCCGTTGGGCGATTGGACAGGCAGAGGGCTGTGTGGCCGATGACCGCACGGGCATGCTGTACATTGGTGAGGAGAAAGTCGGAATCTGGGCCGTCGATGCCGAGCCCGATGGGGATGTGCCCGGAAAGCTACTTCAACCGGTGGGGGCACACGGGCTGGTGGCCGATGTGGAGGGGCTTTGCCTGGTCTATGGGGGTGGCGGAAACGCCTATCTGTTGGCCTCGTGTCAGGGGAAAAGTACGTATTATGTCTACCGCCTGGACGACGCATTGACGTTTGTGAAGACCTTTACCGTTCGTGGGGCGACGATAACGGACGGAATTGACATCGTTTATCAGAAACTTGGCTCGGTGTTTCCCAATGGATTCTTTGCGTTGCACAACGGGATGGCTGCACCCTATCCCGTTTTATTGTGCGACATCAGGGATCTCGCGCTGACGCTAGAATGAGGGTGGTGTGGCGAATCTAGGCGTTATCGAATCTCTTTGTCGAAGGGCCAGTTTTCTTTGAGCGACTTCTTTGACATAAAGGGTGTTGTGATGGCGCACAGGAAGAGGATGAATTTGCTCATGAAGGGCAGGGGCCGGTCTTCCGCGTCGGCCTTCAGAGTCTGCAAGACGAAGTTTACACCCTGATTCATGGTCTTTTCCGTCTTGGAACCCGGCGCCATCTCTTCCTGGATCAGCGTGAACTCGGTGCCGCCATCTACTTCCTTGAGCACATAGGTCAGCTTGCAGGGTGGGTCGTCGAGGTGGGTGAACTTGAAGCTGATGCTGTAACGGTGGGGCGGGTCGAACTCCAACACCGTACCGGCTACTCCCGTGTATTTGTCATTCGGAGTGCGCATGCGGATGGGGGCGCCCAGCTCCAACCCGGGCGTCACCAGGCGATTGCCGAAAAAGCAATTGAGGACCTTGTCCGTATCCGTAATCTCGGCCCAGACCCGTTCGATGGGGGCTTCGATGGTAATGGTGTATACGCCGTTCGGCTGGGTGTCAGACATCTTCCACAGGCTCCTTTTCCAGTTTGTATTTCCAATCCGCTAACTTGCTCGCCCAGAATTGACTGTATTCATCGGTCCAGCGGTCGTAGATCAGCTGTATCGGCACGGCATTAAAGAACAGGCGCCGACTACGACCGGATTTTTGCGAAGTTACCAGGCCCGCTTCTTCCAGTACACGAAGATGCTTCATGACCGCGATACGGCTGATACTGAAATGCTCGCATACTTCATTCACCGTGCAGCCGGAGTGGGCTTTGATGATATCCAGTGCCTGACGTCGTACGCGACTTGCCAGGGCATGGAAGAGGGTATCCATCGTGTTTTCGTTCATAGGTAACCATATGGTTACATATTTGGAGGGATTTGTCAAGGGTATTGTTTGGAATATTGAGCCTTTTCGTGCGGGGATGGCGTGCTACAATGGATAGCAACCGGGG
>JAUIMA010000249.1 GCA_030432675.1 Candidatus Hydrogenedentota bacterium
CGACGCGGGTCTTCTGGCAGCCTTCACCGTACGAGACGATGTCTTGACCACCGCCAATGAGCACGGCTTCAAGGGGGACCGGGTCGACCTTCATCTCCTATCCCAGACCAACCCCATGGACCGCATCCACCTGCGCATCACGGGCATGGACACGCCCGATACCCTTCGCGCACGGATCGACTATCCCAAGCCATCACGAGACGCGGCGGACGATGGTGTGCACGTCGCAGCCCGACGATCGGACTCGGGGTACACCATCGAAGTCCTCCTCCCCTGGACCGACACCCTCCGGCCCGATGGCAACACGCCCCTCGGCGTCCAGTGCAGCGTGTCGGACCTGGACAGCGACGGCCCCCTCCAGCGGGTCAGTTGGTATCCGGCCGACGATTGGGCACCCGAAGGCGTAACGGCCTTCCCCGTGGCCTTTGCCGCAAACAAGAGCACCAGCCCGCCCGCATGGACCAAAATTGTCTATGACGAACATGGACGGGCCGCCTGCCAGCTCATCACTCGGGAGCCTGCCAACGCGACACAACTTGTATTGGGAACTAACTTTCACCTGGTTCAATTTGACGCGTCGAATGGCTGGCAGGAAGCGCGCTTTCACTTGCCCCTGCCGGGCGATGACGATGAGGCCATGCTGATTCAGGGGGAGTCGCGGTGGACGGTCCCCCTCCCCGACGTGGCAGACTACCGCGCCCGTGCACTCATGGTCGCCGCACTGCGCTTCGATCCGCCCGTCTTTTCGAGTGCCACCTTTCCGCCCGTTGAATTTGAGAACGTCCTCCTCGCGGAACGGCTCCTCGGGCCTTACGAGATTGAAACAACGTTCTACGACGCGGCCTACAACATTGTCGACCAGCCCGAGACTCCCGGGCGCTACGGTGCCGTGGTGACGGTCACGGCGGAAAATGGCGATACCCTCACCCGGTTCCGCACCCTCTTCTGTGCCCCCCGCACGACCGGTGACTTCGCGTGGAATTTCGTGCCCCAACCACCGGCCGACGGCGTCATCCCGCCGCACCTCTATGCCAACGACCCCTTCGCACCCCAGCCGGACCACCCGGCCGTCACCCCCTTCATTCACGAACAACTCGGCCGGGCCATACGGTCCCACCACAGTAGCGCGGCCCTCCTGGCGGCACTTTATGAAGATGCCCAGTCCGGCGAGATCGACGACGAACATACCGCCCGCGAGCGGGACCGCCAATGGTGGGTCGGCCTCAAACGCCAGTATTACGTGAGCGATCGGGAGATGGATGTGCCCTTCGTCGCCCCCCGCCGATTCGTGGGCGATCCGGCCCCGACCCTCCGCGACGGTACGGAATCCGAAGCGGGCATGAAGGCCGGCATCTCGGAAGCCCTTGACGCCCATCTCAACGCCTGGGCCGCCGACTCCGACGAAGCCTTCGCGGTGGCCGTGGTGGCTCACGGCGTGCTCTTCTATCACAAAGCCTTCGGCGAGCGTAACGGCACCCCCATGACCGTCGACACGCCCAGTTGGATGGCCTCCATCACCAAGCTCATTTCCGGCACCACGCTGATGACCCTCGTCGATGCCGGTCGGGTCGACCTCGATGACCCGGTTGACGCCTACCTCCCCGCCCTGAAATACATCGACGTGGCCCAGCCCCTCCACGTTCGCGATCTCTACAACCACACCAACGGTCTGGCGCTGAACATCACGTACCCCGAAGCCTATCGGGACCACTGGGGCGACCAGCTCCACGACCTGGAAGAAATCATCGCCGGCTACTACCCCCACCTGAAGGTGCGCGAACGGTTGGGCTATAACGGCGTCGGCTATGCCCTCGGCGGCAAGGTCATGGAAATGGTCAGTGGCGAATCCCTCCCCACCTTCTACCACAACCACCTCTTCGGCCCCCTGGGCATGACGCACACCACGGTGCCCGATGGCTCTGCCCACGGTTTCAGCACCCCCCGCGACATGGCCGCCTTCGGACAAATGCTCCTGAATAAGGGCAGTTATGGACCCTGGCGCTTTTTCCGCCCCGAAACCTTCGAGCAGATGCTCCCCCGTCCCCTCCGGGAAACGGCCGGACTCGATACGGACCGGACCTGGGGCGTCGGCGCGGTATGGATGGGTGGCCACGGCCTGAGCGAGCGCACCTTCGGCCACGGGGCCGCCTCGGCCGCCACGCTGCGGATCGACCCGGAAAATGAACTGGTCATCGTCATGACCCGCAATGCCGCCGGGGAGCACTACGGCACCTACCACCCCCGATTCCTGGAGATAATTGCGGAGCATCTTGGACGCTAGACGGTAAAAGCGGGCATAATATAACCGTCAATAATTTATTGGGTCGGGGCAACACCCTCGCAGTACCCGAAACCAACAGGTTTTCCATGAACAACACCACCCTCATCGAGAGTACGGAAAAGGTCGCCCGCTCGGTTGTGCCTGTTTTGTCTGTTTTTCCCCATGCGCCTCAGAAACTCATGATCTGTGGCACGGGCTTCTTCATCCATGAGCGGGGCTGCCTCGCCACCGCCTCCCACGTGGCCCGTCTGGAGCACAAATGGGTCCTCTATGATGGCACCCTGCTCGAATGCGACGTCATGGCGGAACAACTGACCATCAACAAAGAAAAAGACGACCCCCGCATGAAACACGAGTGGGACATTGGCGTGTTGCAGGTCCAGGCCCCACAAAAGACCTTTCATCCCTTGCAGTTATCCAACAAACTCCATTTTCGCCGGGGCGAGCCCATCGCCCAATACGGCTATTACGATCAGGGGGTAAAGTATAAGGTAGGTTCCATTACCGGCCTCAACGGACTCCTCACCACCGGCATTGTCAGCGCCTCGACCAACATCCGAATCGGCCATATTGAAATGGGCAGTCGACTTATCCTCGACATCAGTGCCGGACCAGGCAGTAGCGGCAGCCCCGTCTTTGACCCGGACACGGGCGATATCCTGGGCATGATCGTTTCCGGCAAGGAAAAACAGGTCCTTGGCCCCGGTCCCAGTGCGACTGAGTTCAAAATTGAGCACATCCCGCTGGGTATCGCCTACTCCGACCCGGTGATTCACCTCGGTATGTGGCTCCAGCGCTTTGTCTCCTGAATAGCACGGCTTTTCGCAACATTACGCCGGGCTGTGCTATTATTCGGGATTCCAAGCGCACGGTTTTGGGCCCTGCCATACCCCACAGCGAGGGTGAATCGGCCCGGCCCAACCACACCGTCCCGGATTTCGCCCGGGCAATAGAAAAAAGCGCAGCCAGCAACAGAAAGTACCCGTAATGGAGTCCCTGATTCGGAAAACCATCGCGGCCGCCCTGGAGGAAGACCTGGGCCACGGCGACGCGACCACCAACGCTCTCGTAGCCCCTGCGGCGCGCTGCAAGGCACGCCTGGTTGCCAAACAAGACGGTGTCTTGAGTGGTATCTCCGTATTCCGACAGGTCTTTGAGGCCCTCGATACCGATCTCCAGGCCTGGCAGGCCGCCGAGGATGGTGATATGGTTAAAAAGGGTGACGTCGTGCTTTCTTTTGAAGGAAAGACCCGGGCCGTCCTTGCAGGTGAGCGTACCGCCCTGAATTTCCTCCAACATCTTTCAGGCATCGCCACCCTGACCCACACCTTTGCGGCCCTCATCGAAGACCTGCCCTGTCAGATATGCGACACCCGCAAGACCACGCCCCTCCTCCGCAATCTGGAGAAGGCCGCCGTGCGACATGGGGGCGGCTCCAACCACCGTCATAATCTGACGGATGGCATCCTGATTAAGGAAAACCACATCGCCGCCGCAGGTGACATCAAGACCGCCATCACACGGGCACGGGCCGCAGCCCACCACCTCATGAAGGTGGAAATCGAAGTCACCAACCTCGACGAACTCCGCCAGGCCCTGAACGCCGGGGCGGATGTGGTCATGCTGGACAACATGGAAAGCACCACCATGGCGGAAGCCGTGGGCATCAACCAGGAACTTACTGGTGGCCGCAGCAAACTCGAAGCCAGTGGCAATGTTTCCCTGGAACGGGTGCGTGCCATGGCCGAAACGGGCGTGGACATCATTTCCATCGGTGCCCTGACCCACTCGGCCCCGTCGCTGGATATCTCGCTCCTGATCGAAACCTGTGAATAAGCCACCGCCAATCGCGTCCAATTGGATGAAAATGTATGTTACTCGTCATTGATGTAGGCAACTCCCATACCGTGCTGGGCCTCTATAAAGAGGACACCCTGCAGGGGCAATGGCGGGTGGTCACGAACAACTACCGCACCGGCGATGAATTGCGCATTCTCTTTTCCATGCTCTTGCAGGGGGAAGGCGTGAAGCCCGACGCCATTGATGGCTGCTGCATCTCCAGTGTAGTACCCCAACTCAACATGGCCTTACAGGAAGTCTGTCAGACCGCCTTTGGCGTCACGCCCCTCATGGTGGGACCCGGCGTCAAGACGGGCCTCCAACTCCAGTGTGACAACCCGAAAGAGGTGGGAGCCGACCGCATCGTCAATGCGGTGGGAGCCATTGAATCCTACGAGGGTGCCCTTATCATTATTGATTTTGGAACGGCCACCACCTTCGATGCCGTCACTGAGAAATCCGAGTGGCGCGGTGGCGCCATTGTGCCCGGCGTCCAACTCTCGGCCGAAGCGCTTTTTGAGCACTGCGCCAAACTGCCCCGGGTAGAGCTGAGCAGGCCCCAGCAGGCCATTGGCCGCGACACGGCAGGCAACATTCGCTCGGGCCTCATTTTTGGCTACGCCGATCTGGTAGACGGTTTGGTGCGCCGATTCAGCGAAGAGATGGGCGGAAAACCCACCGTGGTCGCCACCGGAGGCCTTGCCTCCCTCATTGGCGATGTGGGCCAATCCATCGACGTCATCGACCCCTTACTTACCCTTTCGGGCCTCAAGGCCGTCTACCGCCGCAATACGAAAGTCACCTCGTCATGAGGCGGGGCATTTGGCTCATAGCGGCACTCCCCCTCGCACTGGTGGCCTGCTCCCCCTCCGCGCCCAACGGGAGTGACCCGGTCGACACAGCCCCGTCGCCCACGTCGGATCCGCTGCCGGAAGACGTAATGGAAAACATCGAAATGTCGCTCTGGCCTCCGAGCGATTCGGCGCAACAAAATCAAAAACCCGTGCTGTCCATTCGCGCCAGTCGCTTCACCGGCTCGGTGGGCTCCGACAGTGAGTGGTCCTTCGAAGAGGCCGTCGCCGTGGCCCCGGCGCAAGACGATGAGCACGTGGATATCCGCTTTGAAGCCGCCCACGGCGTGTTTCACGAAGATCAGCGCGCCACCCTGCAAGGAGGCGTCACGGCGGAGATGAACGACATGACCATCCACCTGGAAGACATCACCTGGGAAATTGCTTCGGAAGCGGGGGAAGAAAAGCCCGACGCAGAAACTGGAAGCCACCAGCATGACCTTGAACCCTGAAACGGCCATCATCGAATTAACCGATGTGGTGGGCGAGTTTTTTCTTGGAGAACAACAGCCATGAAACAGATATGCGTACGCTTAACAACCCTGGCCCTCCTGCTGGCCAGCCCGGCCTTCGCCCAGGGCGGAGCCGACGGCTATGACCTCATGTCGGTCAAGGCCGGACTCATGCGCGGCAACATCAACACCAACCGCCCCGAGAGCTTTTCTGGTGGGGCCCATATCGTGTTGAAGGCCAGCGACGGCACCAAGCCCGAAATGCCTATCAAGGCGAGCACCATCACCTTTACCTGGAAGGACGGACAAACCACGCCCGCCGTCATCAAGATGGAAGGCAATGTGGATATCCGCCACCCCGACGCCAAAATCACGGCGCAGCGGGCCGACTGGAACCTCGAGACCGGCGATCTGGTCTTCACCGGCAACCCGGTCATGGACTCCCCCGCGCTGAAGGGCCTCCGCGCCAAAAAGATCAGCATCAATCTCAACACAGGAGCCTATGAACTCGAGCAGGGGGAAGTGGATGAAGCCCCCCTGGAGAGTATGGATAGCGGAAGTAGCAGCAGCGGCCCGGCCCTCCCCGGCGAGTTGGCCGAAGCGGATGTAACCGACTGGGCAGGCCTCATCAACACCATCAAAGCCCAGGGTCAGGCTGAAGGCGATAACCCCGGCAAGCAGATCCTGAAGCAGTTGGATGAAAAAACCCGGGGCTTCCTCCAATCGGTGGACACCCCCGTGTTGGTCAACAACAAAGGCGACATCCTCAAGCAAATCAATGGCGTCATCCGTCGGCCTGGTATGTTTAAGCGGGCCGCCTGGGAAAGTCAGGGCATCACCCTGTCGGACGAACTCGAAGCCTTATTAAATGTGTCGCAGCAGACGCCAGAACAACAGGCACGACAGAACCGCCTCTTACTTCAGGCCGCCTATCCCGATATGATCAAGGCCCTGTAGGGGGTCCAAGTAGCCCATTGCTTTGTAACGTCGTAACACGAACTACCTCCAATTCCCGTAAATACTCCCCTCCTCGGAGGGGAATCCTTCGGCACAAACGATGATTGTCTCTTCCGCCCCCTATTCCCCTATACTTCCTATCAATTCGTCAGGAGGAACAAACACGTGAGCAAAAAGAAACCCGCCCTGCTCCATACGGAGGGCCTCGAAAAATCCTTCAAAAAGCGGAAGGTAGTGCGGGGCGTCTCTATTGCGGTCAACCCCGGTGAAGTCGTGGGCCTCCTCGGCCCCAACGGCGCGGGCAAAACCACCACCTTCAGTATGACTGTGGGACTCCTCCGTCCCGATGCGGGAAGCATCGTTTACGACGGAAAGGATATTACGCGCCTCCCCATGTATCAGCGGGCTCTGCAGGGCATCGCCTACCTGCCCCAGGAGGCCTCCGTCTTTCGACAGCTCACCGTGCGACAAAATGTCTTGGCCATCCTGGAATACCAGAAACTATCCAAAGCGGAGCGGGAACAACGGGCCGACAGCCTGCTGGACGAATTGAATATCGCCCACCTGGCCCAAAGCCCGGCCTACACCCTCTCGGGCGGCGAGCGGCGGCGCACCGAAATCGCCCGGGCCCTCGTGACCAATCCCAAGGTCTTTCTGCTGGACGAGCCCTTCGCGGGCATCGACCCCATTGCCGTTTCGGACCTGCAAGACATGATGATGCAACTGAAGAAGAAGGGGATCGGCGTCCTCATCACGGATCACAACGTCCGGGAAACCCTGGGCATCTCGGACCGGGCCTACATCATCATCGAGGGCGAAGTCCGGGTATCCGGCACGCCGGAAGAAATCACCAACGACCCCACCGCGCGGAAATACTACCTCGGCGAACGCTTCCACATGGCGGAAAGCTGAACCGAAACGCCGTTAGTCTTCCTTGGGCTTCTCGGCGACCCGGTCCACCACGTAGACCGGACGGCACTTCACCTCGTCGTAGATCCGCGCGATGTATTCCCCGAGCAGCCCCACGCCAAAGAGGTTAATCCCGCCCAGGAACGACGTGGCAATCAGGATGCTGGATGAGGCGCCCAGATCGTGGCCCATGAGTTTATTGCCCAGCGCATAGAGCACCAGCACCATGGAAAGGGCGATGCTCGAAACACCGGCGATGCGAAATACAAAAAGGGGCACGTAGGAAAAAGAAAAGACCGCGTTCATCCCCAGGGTCCACAGGCCCCGGAGGCCCACCCGCGTTGAGGAATCATAACGGGCACGGCGCGGCACCGAAACCCCTGTCTGCCGAAAGCCCACCCACGCGCGCAATCCCGGCAAGTACCGATTTCGCTCGGGCAGTTGGGTCAGCTGGGCCACCACCCGCCTATCCATCAGACCAAAGTTCCCTGCGTCCATGGGAGACTTCGTGTCCGCTATCCAATCGAAGACCCGGTAAAAAAGCCAGAAGATGCCCCGGCTTACGGGATTCTCCTGACGAGACGCCCGCTCCACATAGACCACATCGAAGCCTTCCCGCCACTTCTCGAGTAAGGGTGCGAAGGCCGCCGGGTCATCCTGGTAGTCGGCGTCCATGAGAATTACCACGTCGCCCTCGGCATGATCCAAGCCCGCCGCGACCGCCGGACCATGACCGAAATTACGCGCCAAATGGACCACCCGAATCTCACCGGGAAATTCTGCCGCAAGACGGTCGAGCAATTCCCCGCTGCCATCCGTGCTGCCATCATTTACCAGCACCAACTCGCAACGTCCCGGCTGCTCCAGAGCGGCCAGACGCTCCCGCACCTCGGCCACGAATCCGGCAATGCCCTCGGCCTCGTTGTAAACCGGGGCCACCACGGAGAGACAAAAGGACTCGTTCCACACGCGGGATACGGGGGCTGGGGATTCACATTGAGACACGGGCACTCCTTCCGGGAATGAGACACTAGACGCTAGTATATGTCATCGGCCATTGCAGTAAAAGCTGAAGGACGGGGACTGCACCGACGCAACGACGCAATCTTCTCCCATAGCACCCGATGGCGAGCCCAGCCCCCAGCGGCATGCCCACCATCTGGACGTCAGGGCAGGGGACGGGGGACTGCACCGACGCAACGATGCAACCTTCCCCAAAACAACCCGATGGCGTCCCCAATCCCGCCGCGGAAACCCCATCCACCTGGACGTCGAGGCTGTCCCCCTCTCACGCCTATGGTATGATAAAGGCACAGGGCAACAACCCGAAGAAAGGAGGCCCCATGGAACTCACCATCACGAAAATCGGCGACGAGTCGTGCATCATCCTCCCGCAGGAAGTGCTCGACCGGCTCAACCTTCACACCGGAGACACGGTCCAGGTCACGGACACCCCCGAGGGCCTGACCCTTTCGCCGAGCGAAGATTACTTCGACGAAGCCATGGCCCATGTTGAGCAAGTGATGAAAGAAGACGCCGTCGCACTCAAGCGACTCGCGGAGTAGTCCGTTGCCCTATCCCGAGAAAGAGCCGAGATGGATTACGCT
>JAUIMA010000250.1 GCA_030432675.1 Candidatus Hydrogenedentota bacterium
GAGTCAGGACCTAAACCGAAGCCGATGCACCGTCCTTTTCGTCGTTTACGTCCTTTAGGTCCTTCTAACTTCCTGTCGGTTACCCGCCATACACAATCGGCTCCCATTTCAGGTCCTCATCGCGGATACCCAGCTCCGCCAAAATCTGCCCGCACGTGCGGCCGCTGTCGCCATCAGGATACCCGAGATGGGCGATGTCGTGGGCGTCGGTGCCGAGGGTAAACTTCGTGCCATGGAGCCGCGCCTCCTGGACCAATTCCTTGAACCATTCCAGGGCGTTGTCCACGTGGCGGGGATTCAACTCAAAGGCCATATTCACCGCCGCCGCTTGCTTCAGCACTTCGGTGAGTCGCGTGGTGTCATAGGCCTTCAAGATGGCCATGAGCTTCTCGTGATCGAAATCATACTTCCGGAGTTTTGCATGATAGAAGGGGTGGCCGATGGTGTCGGCATAGCCCAGCTCCGTCGCCCCCCAAAGCATGTCGAGGTAGTGGCCCGCATAACCTTCCGCCGTTTTGGGTTCGGGGTTCTCCACGTGCTTGAGGTGATAGTGGTTACAGGACACGAGTCGGTAGTCGAGCAGGGCCGCGTTTTCATCGCCCAGGGAACAGAGCGTGGGATTGATCATGGAGGTTTCCGTACCGATCATGACCTTCATTTTGCCGGAAGGCGTGACAGCCGCTTCCCGACGGTTTGCCGCGATCTTTTCTTTGAAGGGCTCCCGCTCATCCAGGCGGTCGATGTGCTCCGAGATGCCCATAAGGTCGAGGCCATAGGCGGCGTTGGTGGTGATGATGTCTTCCACCAGGGCGTCGTCTTTGCCACCCGCCCGCCACGTGTGCATGTGCCAGTCCTGGCGGATAACGTAGGGGGCCGGGTTTTCCTGCGCGGGGGCGCGGAAAGCGAGGGAGGCGGTGGTGGCGCTGAGGGCCAGAAAGTGTCGGCGGGTCATGGGGCGATGTGAGCGGCTCACGTTGGGTCTCCAAGGTTTGGTTGCGAACAATGACAGCCACCCTAGCAAAAAACCGAGGGGCGTTTCATGGGACCTATGGGTCTTATGGGGCATATGAAAACTTCTTCTCCCGGGAAGGCTGGCCCATAGGTCCCATTTGACCCATACGACCCATAGGGTTCAAAACGGCGCACTCAAATACCACCACACATTGACCTCCTTTGCCACCGTCACGTATCATACGCGCCGTGCAAACCCACCCCGTTTTTCCACGTTCTGGAGGAAAGTTCAATGGAATTCCGTATCGAAAAAGACACCATGGGCGAGATGAAGGTCCCGGTAGACCGTTACTACGGTTGCCAGACGGCCCGCTCGATTGTAAATTTCAAAATCGGTACGGAAACCATGCCCCGGGAGTTAATCCGGGCCCTGGGTATTCTCAAGAAGGCGGCCGCCCTGACCAACAATGAGCTGGGACTTCTGGCCGACGACCTTTGCGAGGCTATCTGTCAGGCGGCCGATGAGGTGATCGAAGGCAAGCTCGACGACCATTTCCCCCTGGTGGTGTGGCAGACGGGCAGTGGCACCCAGACCAATATGAACAGCAACGAGGTCATTGCCAATCGGGCCATCGAAATCATGGGCGGCGAACTGGGCAGTAAGAGCCCCGTCCATCCCAATGACCACGTCAACATGTCTCAGTCCTCCAACGATACCTTCCCCACGGCCATGAGCATTGCGGCCGTAGAGCAGATTCAGAATCGGCTCATTCCCGCCCTCCAGGACCTCCAGGAAGTGATTGCGGCGAAGTCGGAGACTTTTGCAGATATCATCAAAATTGGCCGCACCCACCTGATGGATGCCACGCCCCTCACGCTGGGCCAGGAGTTTTCCGGTTACGCCCAGCAGGTGGCCAATGGCGTGGCCCGGGTGAATCAGACCCTGCCCATGTTGGCCGAGTTGGCCCTCGGTGGCACGGCGGTGGGCACGGGATTGAACACGAAAAAAGGCTATGACGAGAAGGTGGCGGCCCAGATTGCCGACTTGACCGGTCTGCCCTTCGTTACCGCCCCCAACAAGTTCGAGGCCCTTGCGGCCCACGATGCCATGGTCATGACCCACGGCGCGCTGAAGACCATCGCATGCAGCTTTATGAAGATTGGTAACGACGTGCGGTGGTTGGGCAGTGGTCCCCGTTGCGGCATTGGCGAAATCATGTTGCCCGAAAATGAACCCGGCTCTTCCATCATGCCCGGCAAGGTGAACCCCACCCAGTGCGAAGCCATCACCATGGTGGCGGCCCAGGTCATTGGCAACGATGCGGCGGTGAACGTGGCCGGTGCGGCGGGGAACTTTGAGCTCAACGTCTTCAAGCCGGTGATTATTCACAACGTGCTCCAGTCGGTTCGCCTCCTGGCCGATGCGGCCGATTCCTTCCGTGAGAATTGCTTCGTGGGTATTGAGCCCAACCGGAAGAACATCCAGGCCCACCTGAATAACTCCCTCATGCTGGTGACGGCCCTCAACCGTCACATTGGCTACGACAATGCCGCCAAGATTGCCAAGACGGCCCACGCCAATGGCACGACCCTCAAACAAGAGGCCCTCAACCTGGGCTTTCTGAGCGAGGAAGAGTTTGATAAGGCGGTAGACCCGAGCAAGATGATCGGTCCTTCGTCGTAGCACAAATGTCACTCATTCTTGACAAGGGGAGGGATAGTGCGCAAGCCATGTGACGAAAATTTGACAGTCCTGTGAACCTATTGTAAATATTAGAGTTACACGTCTTTTTTTGACGATTTTTCGTCTATTCCTTTGGACTTTTGCGCGGGGAGCGGGTACAATCCGTTTGTCCTCAGGCGCAGAAAAATCGCCCCGTACGATGTCGTACACGGATGCGCAGAAGCTACTCACGCTTTACTTCTGTGGCGCAGTTCCAACCGTTTCAAACCGATGGATGGTGTTAGAACGAACGCAAGGAGGCATAACGATGAGTGAAGACTTACTCCGGGAAATTCTCGGTAATGCGAACAAGAACGATACCTTTCGACTGCTGCTGATTCGTGCCCAGGAAGCCCGCGCCCTGGTCCAGGTCTATGCGAATCCCCACAACCTCGATGAATTCGTCGTGGGTTATGTGCGGTCTGTGGGTGCCGACACCTGCACATTGGAAGAGCTCCGCTACACCGGCGAGCCCGATGGCAACAACACCTTTCTCATGCGGGATGTGGTAGAGATTGCGTCGGATACGCGTCTGCTCCGGCGCATCGAATTGTTGCAGGAGCATGCGGAAACGGAAATCGAGGAGGACGAAGAATCCTTCGAGCCCGAGGTCTCCGACTGTATCTCCGTCGAACTTGAACGGGCCCTGGGCCGCAACGAAATCGTGAACTGCAAAATCACGACACCCCGTGATTTTCGCCACGTGTCCGGCTTCGTCCGCTCCCTGCTGAATGGCTACGTGCAGATTGAACTCATTACGATGGAAGGCGACCTCGACGGGATGGCCACCATCCGCGTGGGCGATATCAGCAGTGTTTACCGCAACGAAAAACGCCAGCAGGCGGCCATGCTCTTTCACAGTGAGCAGGACCGGCTGTACCCCGAGCGGGGATAGATTCCGGGTTTCATAGTACATACCACCCCCTGAAGTATCATTCATAGCAAAGGCCCCTGGAAGGATCCGGGGGCCTTCTGCATAGGGGCGGGGCTTATTCCAAGGAGAAAGGGCTGTCTTGCGCGCCGTGTCTGACCCTAATGAGGGACAAGGAATCGTCTGTTACCCGATAAAACAGCACGTACTTTCTGACGGGAAGACTGCGCACCCCTTCGCCAATATCACGGCTTCTATCGCGACCCAAGCCCGGCATTTCGGCCAGCACCAGACATTTTTGGTAGAAGGATTGTATGAGTTGTGTGGCGGTATCTTCATCATCTTCGGATACGTATGCCCAAATATCTGCCAAGTCATGTTGTGCCGCCGGGGAAATTTCAACCTGTCGCGTCACGACTTTTGACGTTCGCGGCCCATGGCCACGATTTGATCCACGTCGAAGGGGAGGCCTTCACCCCGGTCCAGTTGGGATTCACCGAGAGCGATGTCCTGCCGAAGCTGCTTCAGCTTCTCCGCTTCGTCCTCTTTTTGGGCTTTAAGGAGGCGGAGTCCATGCTGGTACACCTCTTCTTCGGACTGGTACGCACCCGAAGCGACTTGGGCTTTCAGAAATGCGTCGAGTCCTTCTGGCAATGTGCTACCCATTAACGTATCTCCCGGGGATGTTCGATGACGATCACAGTCCGTCATACCATTGCTTTCCCTCAATTATACACCATGGGCATTCCATTCTCTGGGCCATCCGGACCTTCGATGCGCATGACACCGTGATCCGGCGGGGGGCTGTCAGGTAAAATAGGCCCCTTTCCGATTCGTATACCCTTAACCACCATCACAGGTCTGCTGCACCATGTCTACCAACGTCTCCTTCAAGCGAACCCTCGTTACGAGCGCGCTGCCCTACGCCAATGGCCATATTCACCTGGGCCACATCGCCGGGGCCTATCTGCCGGCCGATGTCTACGTGCGGTACAAACGCCAGCGGGGCGAGGCGGTGCTCTACATTGGGGGCTCCGACGAGTACGGCGTGCCCATTACGCTCAGCGCCCTGAAAGAGGGCATCAGTCCCCAGGACGTCATCGACCGCTATCACACGGCCAACAAAGACGCCTTTGAGCGCCTGGGTATCTCCTACGATATTTACGGCCGTACCTCGTGGGAACTGCACAACGACACGACCCAACAGTTTTTCACCAAGCTCTATGAAGATGGCTACATCCACCAGGAAGACATGGAGCTCTGGTATTCCGAGACCTCCGACCGTTTTCTTCCCGATCGCTATGTGACCGGCACGTGTCCCAAGTGTGGTGCCGATGGGGCCAATGGCGATGAGTGCGAGAGCTGCGGGGCCCAGTATGCCCCCCAGGATCTGGTAAATCCCGTGGCCAATATCCCCGGGGACAACTCGTCGCCTATCTTGAAGATGTCTCGCCACTGGTTCCTCGACCTGCCGAAATTCCAGGAAGGGCTCAAGACCTGGCTCGATACCCACCCCGAGTGGCGCGCCAACGTGAAGGGCATTGCCTACAGCTGGGTAGACGATCTCCGGTCCCGTTGCATTACCCGCGACACCGATTGGGGGGTCCCCATTCCCCTCGATGTGCCCGAAGCGAAGGGCAAGAAAATTTACGTGTGGTTCGATGCGCCCATCGGTTATGTGACCAACACGCGTCAATGGGGTATCGACACCCTCGGCGATGAAACGGCCTGGGAAGGGTGGTGGAAGCAAGAAGATACCCGTCTGGTCCATTTCATCGGCAAAGACAACGTGCCCTTTCACGCCGTGATTTTCCCGGCCATGTTGCAGGGACAGGGCGATTATGTGCTGGCCGACAACGTGGTGGGCAACGAATACCTCAACATTGTGAACCGCCAGACGGGTAAGTCGGAAAAGGGCTCGAAGTCGAAGGGGAACATGATTTCGGTCAAGTGGGCCCTGGAGCATTTCAGCCCCGACGTATTGCGTTATTATCTCTGCGCCAATGCCCCCGAATCGAAGGACGCCGATTTCGACTGGGACGAATTCATGCAGCGCTACAACGGTGAGCTGTGCGACGTGGTGGGCAACTTCTGTCACCGCTCGCTTACCATGACCGTGAAGAACTTTGATGGCCAGGTGCCGCCGGCGGGCGTGTTGGACGAAGAAGACACGGCCATGCTGGAGGCGATTCCCGCCGGGCTCGATGCCATCGCGGAATCCCTGGAAGCCTTCCGTTTTCGGCAGGCCCTGGAGCGCTTTATTGACCTCGGGCGCAAGGCCAACGTCTATTTCGACGGCAAGGCGCCCTGGACCACCCGCAAGACGGATATTGCGCGGACCGGTACGACGCTGTATGTGTGTTGTCAGGTGGTTCATGCGCTGTGCCACGCCATGGCACCCTTCATGCCCGATGGGGCGAATAAGCTCGCGGGCATCCTCCACGTGACCTTGGCCCAGGGCGGCCCGGACGGTGGGGAAGATGGTTGGGATGCGGGTAAGGCCCTGTTGCCTTCCGGCGCACCGCTGAACAAGCCCGAGGTGCTGTTTCCCAAGATCGACAAAGACGAATTGGCTGCGCTGGCCGACCTCCACCGCGATGGCGAAGCCTTTTAGACATCACCACGATGAATGCGTGATGGGGCCCATGGGACGTATGCGACCCATGGGTCCCGCTTTTTTGGCTCATGGACAGTTGAAGAGCAAGAAATGAATCACCGCAGTTTATGGTGCCACCCGATCCCACGGGACCGCCGGTCGGATTCGGGTGGGACACCCGCATGCAGTTCTTCACGCTGGTTGTGTGCTGACCTTGCTCCATGCACACGAAACCTCGCGTAGCTCGGCATCGCGTGGCACGTTGTCGAATCACGGTGGCACCCCCGCCGTTGGGACGCTACAATGGGCGCTCGTAACTACGCACACCAACGTCGGGAGTCCCCTTGCCATGTCCTGCTGCCACCACTATGACCTCATCACGGGAAACGAACATGTCTTTTCCGTCGACCCCAGTGCCATTCGATTTGGTGTGGGCGCTCTGGCGGAAGTCGGACACGATGCGCAGCAGCTCGGCTTGAAACGGGTTGCCCTGTTTACCGATAAGGCCGTGGCCCAACTCGAGGCGGTGACGACCGTGTCCTCGGCGCTCCGTGCGGTCGGTATGGACGTGGTGATTTACGACGACGTACGCGTGGAGCCCACCGACGGCTCCTTCAAACAAGCGGCCCGATTCGCCAGCGAGGGGCATTTCGATGGCTATGTATCGGTGGGGGGCGGGTCGGTCATCGACACCTGCAAAGCGGCCAATCTCTATGCCACCTATCCCGCCGAATTTCTCACCTATGTGAACGCGCCCATCGGTGATGGCGTGGCGGTGCCAGGTCCCCTCAAGCCCCATATTGCCTGTCCCACCACGTCGGGCACGGGCAGTGAATGTACGGGCATGGCCATCTTCGACCTAGTGGAACGCCACGTGAAGACGGGCATCGCCTCCCGGGCCTTATGGCCGACCCTCGCCCTCATCGACCCGGAAGTGACGGCGACGCTACCCGCCAACGTGGTGGCCGCGAGCGGATTTGACGTGCTCAGTCACGCCCTCGAATCCTACACGGCGCGGCCCTACACCCAACGTCCCGCACCGGAAAGCCCGGCGCTGCGTCCCATGAGCCAGGGGGCCAATCCCTGGAGCGATATGGGCTGTCGCGAGGCCCTGCGCTACACGGGGAAGTACCTCGTGCGGGCCGTGCAGGACGCCACCGATACGGAAGCGCGTCACGGCATGATGTGGGCAGCCACCTTGGCCGGTATCGCCTTTGGCAACTCGGGGGTTCACCTGCCCCACGGCATGGCCTACTCCGTGGCCGGTATGATTCGCGACTACTGTCCTGCAGGCTACCCCCAGGGCGAAGCAATCTGTCCCCACGGGATTTCGGTGATTGTGGATGTGCCCTCTGTGTTTCGCTTCACGGCGTCCTCGTCGCCCGGACGGCATATGGAGGCGGCGTCGCTGCTCGGGGGGGCGGTGGGTAATGCGGGGGACGACGAGGCCGGTGAAGCCCTGGCGGAGACGATTATCGCCATGATGCGCGCCACCGAAATGCCCAATGGCATTGGGGCCCTGGGTTATGGCGAGGCGGACATTCCCGGCCTGGCCGAAGGGGCTTTCGCCCAGCAGCGTCTGCTGGCGAATTCACCCATGCCGGTGGACCAGGGTGACCTGCAGGCGCTCTATCGCGGTGCGGCACAGTATTGGTAGGTGCCCTTCATCGCGCGTCGTGGGCGTGGAGGAAAAGGCATGTTCCCCGCCAAGCGACCCATTGAATGAGGGCGTCCAATGCCATGGGGTAGGGGGACGCCCGCGTGAAGTCGTTTACGATGATTCGATGCGGTCCTTGCTCCATGCACACGAACCGGCAGGGCCGGATCGCGTGGCACGGGGAAAGTTGATGGAGAACGGTCAGTTGTCCAGAATGACCTGCAGGCCCTACGGCCAGCTATTGATGAGGTGGGCTTTTATAGCGGACCCTATACCTACCAAGATCCCGTGCCACGCGATGCCGAGTTCTACGAGGCTTCGTGTGCGTGGAGGAAAAGGGATGTTCCCCGCCAAGAGCCCCATTGAATGAGGGCGTCCAATGCCATCGGGTAGGGGGACGCCCGTGTTAAGTCATTTGAGAAGGCCATAATTCGACCATGCTCCATGCACACGAAACCTCGCGTAGCTCGGTATCGCGTGGCACAGGTGGGTCGTAGACGTGGCACAGAATCGGGAGACACTTTTATGGGGGAGCGTGCTCCCGGCGTGCGCATCGGATCATCGTGTAGCCGCTTATTCGCCTGCGGGCACCCTATCACTCCCCAGGGCTTTCTGGAGGCTGGCGTAGGCCACGTAGTAATCGTGGATGGCCTGGACGAGGGCGGTTTTGGCCTGGGTGTGCACGAGGGCGGAGTCGATGATTTCAGTCTGCGTGCCGAAGCCTTCCTGGTAGCGGAGTTTCGCGAGGCGGACACTTTCGGCGGCGAGGGCGACGTTTTCTTGTCCCGTCTTCATGGCGACCGTGCCTTCGTGGAGGCGGATGAGGGCCTGCTCCACATAGAGGGCGACGAGGCGTTCGAGGTCGGCGTGTTGGAGTTTAAGGCCCGAAATGCGTGCCCGCACTTCGCCTTGTTCGTGCTTTCGTTGGCCCCCGAGGTAGAGGTCCCATTGGGCACCTACGTTGATTTGCCAGCCATCGGGGAGGACCTGCCCGCCATTTTCGACGTTAATCCACGAGAGGGACGCGGCTGCCTGGGGGAGGTACTTCCCTTTGACG
>JAUIMA010000251.1 GCA_030432675.1 Candidatus Hydrogenedentota bacterium
AGTTCTCTTTCCGGGAGCTAAGCAAAGTCGCGACCACTTTCGTCGGAAGAGGTCACATCGACAGCGAGTATTCCGCAACCGCCGAGAGGCACTTTTCAGGGCAAGCTGCTATACTGAACACCATGACACACACCGACCACAAAGCTATCCGCCGCGCCATTCTGGAAACGCTCTACGCCGCCTATCTTTCCGATCCACTTCGGATGGTAGAGCCCGAAGCCCTCTTCGCCCGGCCACCCATAACGCGGGAAAACATTATCCCCAACATCCATTACCTCTATGACAGGAAATTGGTGGAAATGATGATGGGCTACACCCCGCCCATGTTTTCCGCTGTCCGCATTACGACGACCGGCATCGACATGGTCGAGGATAGATACACCTTCAACCTGCAGTTTCCAGAACAGCCAGACGGGACCGGAGAAGCGGAAAGCGCCATCCCCTATCTGGTGGAGCAGTTGGTGGCACAGGGCGATCTCACGCCGCTGGATGGATGGACCCGGAGGCAATTGCTCGGTGACATTCAGTTTCTGCGCACGGAGGTAGCCCAACACCGGAGTCAATGGCGCCCTGAGGTCATCCACGCACTGCTCGATTGGATTGAGCTGCGCCATCAGGAGTCAGACGGCGGGTTGGCGGCCCTCTCGCCCCTCCGCGCCGCCCTCAACCAAACGCTGGCCACGACGGAGCACCAACGCAACTAGTCTCAGGCCGCGTTGCCGGAAAGCGCGCCGATGAAATCTTCAATCTTGGGCCGGTTTTCGCCCAATTCCGCGACCACTTCTTCACATTGCTCTTCCGTCAGGCCAAGTGCTTCCAGATGAGCCGGGTTCAAATAGGGCGCGCATCCATTGCTGGATTCGCCCAATTCCACCCGATAGGTCAGACAATTGGCGAGGGCCACAATATGGGACAATTCAGCGTCTACCTTTGCCGTCTGAGGATGGTGATGGCATCGGATGGACTCAACGACGGTTTCCGGAAGATTCCAATGTTCCGCCAACCGTCCCCCCACTTCCGCGTGGGTCATTCCGAAGAGTTCTGTTTCCACCTCGGCTATTGGACATCCTCGCCGGTCAGCCTCGGTAGCCGCCTTTCGAAAGAGCACCGGATAGAGCCAGTCTAACGCCACTTTACCGAGATCATGGAGCAGGGCCGCTTCAAAACTGCCATCGGCATCCCGACCACACAATTTTGCCAGGCGCTCTGCCGCGATGGCAGTCGCAAGAGAATGTCGCCATAATTGCTGTCGATCATAATTGGAAGGGATGGCCTCGAAAGCATTAAAGGCCGTTGCCGTCAGCGTCAGATTCCGCACCTCCAGAAAACCGAGCACGACGATAGCCTGGGTCACCGTTTTAATCTGACGAAAAAAGCCGTAGTAAGAGGAATTAACCAGCTTTAGCAGCGTAGCGGATAGACTCACGTCCGCCGCTATATGCTGTCCCAGATCGATAGCCGATGCGTCGGGATCGGCCGCTGTGTTCAGTATCTTGCCCAGTATCGCCGGCAGTGTCGGGAGTTCCCGAATGCGGGACAAATCACCTGTAACATCAGGTCGTTCCACAAAATAGTTCCTTCTGGAGTTTCGGCCGCAAATTTCGCTATAGTCATCATACGTTAGAAAAGCGAAGGAAGCAAGCGCCCCGACCGGATAAAACAGGCCCCCAAAAACCTGCTCCCGGTCCCAATTGAGGAGTACCTGTATGCCAGCATCAACGAACCTGCCCGAAGAAGGAAAGACGGCCCCCGCCTTTACCGGAAGCAATGAAGAGGGCGAAAAAGTTCGGCTGAGCGAATTCAAAGGGCGCTACGTGGTTCTCTACTTCTACCCCAAAGACAATACGCCGGGGTGCACGGTGGAAGCGAAAGAATTCCGCGATGCCCAGGATGAGTTTGTTTCAGAAGATGCCGTAGTCCTGGGCGTTAGCCCTGACCCCGCCGCGTCGCACTGTAAGTTCATCCAACGCTTCGAACTGAATTTCTCCCTCCTGGCCGATGAAGATCACAAAATAGCCGAGAAGTATGGTGTTTGGGTAGAAAAGAACATGTACGGCAAAAAGTTCATGGGCATCCAGCGCGCCACTTTTTTGATCGATCCCAAGGGAAAAGTCGCCAAAGTGTGGCCAAAAGTCCGGGCCCAGGGCCACGCCGATCAGGTTCTGAAGACGCTGAAAGAGTTGAAGTCCTGAAGCTTCCCTTCGGGAAGTGCTATCAAGGTATATTCTCGCCTCGCGCGATGGAGTCTATGCTCCATCTGTCTGGCTCCGACCCCTAAATTACGCTGTCGTGACGCTGCCCCGCCGCCATTAAGGGCACCCGCGCCTTAAAAAAGGTCTCCTGCACCGCAGAGAGCCCCCGGGGCGCCCACTCATTTATCTCTATCAGCCCCTCGTAAATGGTCCAACGGTTCTCGTTTTCACTCATGACCAGCAAGGCATCCCGATCCCGTTGCCGGCTACTGCGCGCCTTCTTATAGGCACTGCTCCGCTCGATAGCGATAAGCCCGTTTTCTTTCTCGGTGGCGAAGCCCGTGTCAAGCAGCTCCGACAGTAATTCGTGTCGAATGACACGGTTTCGAATCGCCTGCTTCAGCTGCACCGTATCAATCGTGATACTGCCGGAATCTTCCAGCGTAAAGTCTGCCTCCCCTGCGGCGACAATGGTCTCCACCGACGCCGCCATCTGCTCAAGCTCCGTCACCGGAAGCGCACTGTAGTCAGGCGTCAGGTGCAGCATGGAATTCGTGGTACTGCATCCAACCAGGTACAGTGCAATTAACAAGGTGGTGGCAATGGACTTCATGATTTTCCTTTTCCCGATGCAACAACAACACGATTCTTACCGCTCCGCTTGGCCTCATAGAGGGCCTGATCCGCAGCGCGCAATAAGTCTTCTGCATTCAACATGTTTTCGTGATCCAACACACTGACACCACCACTTACCGACACCGGGTGCTCATCGGGCACTTCCGGAAACGGGGTATCATCAATGATTGCCCGTATCCGCTCCGCCTCTACGGCAGCACCATCCGGACCAGTCTGGGGCATAATGACCACAAACTCTTCCCCCCCATACCGGGCCACGAGATCGCTCTTTCGCACGCACTTCAAGGTACGGGTTGCAATCTCTTTCAGCACCTTATCCCCCACCAGGTGTCCATACGTATCATTCAGTGTCTTAAAATTATCTACGTCAAAAATCAGGCAGGACAACGGCAGTTTATAGCGGCTCGCCCGCTCAAATTCCTGCTGGAGATTCTCCCGGAAGTGCCGGTGGTTGTAAAGGCCGGTAAGCCCATCTGTAATTGCCAGTCGCTCCAGACGCTCATTGGCCACCTGGATGCTCTCGAAGAGCTGGGCACGCTCCAACGCGTTGGAAGCCGCCTCGGCAACAATCTCAAAGAAGCTGATCTCGCGCGGACTGAAATTTCCTTCCACCCGGGCAGCGCGCAGCAAGAGGGAGCCCACATGTTGATCAAAGAGCACAATCGGAATCACCACCAGGCTGTTGATATTGGCTTTCCGCAGCTCCGTCGCAAAGGTTTCAGTATTGCTCTCATTCCGCGCATCGTTGACGACAATCTTCTTCTGGGTCGTCATCGATTCATGTAATTCCGGATACTTGAACAACTCAATCGTGCGATCGACCACACTGGCATCTTCGTGAGAGGCCATCACATGGCCCAGTGGATCTCCGCCCCAGATTCGCACGATGGAACACCGATCCGACTTGACCACCTTGGAGATATGCTCGACAAACACAAAGAGGATATCGTGGGCCCGTCGCTTGGCGGAAATGGCCTTGAGAATGGCCAGCACCGAAAAAAGATCGTCTTTATCCTGCGTTATGCTGGCCTGTTGCTGGGCCTGGGCATTGGCGTGCGCCGCCATGAGGGTTAATCCCAGGCTCGACACCTCCTCGTCGGGAGACTCCGGTACGGCAAGGGCGGCACGGCCCGTTTTTTCGTCCACCACATCAAGTTGACGTAATCGGGCGAGCACGGCATCAGTATTTCGCCGTTTAAGCGACCAGCCGCCGCTAAATCGCTCGCCTTCTTCGGTCGTGCCCTTGCGGCCGGCAAGCGTCAGCGCGCCATGAGGCGAGAAGCACAGAAACACACGGTCCCCGTCGCTCAGACCCTCCACGGCCTGCCCCTTCTGCAGAACAACCATGGTCACCCACTCCGGCAGCACTCCCATCGCTTCGATGATGCAGGTGGCACTTTCTGTATCGGCAATTACATATGCGGGCTCTTCGCCTGCTGCCAATATCCGACCCAAGGTCTCCTGCATCAACGCACAAAAAACCGAGTAGTCATGGAGCGGTATAAAGGTGGAGAGGGCTGCGCCCGGGGCGTCAGAAACGCGATCTAACAGTGAAAATTCCATAGGTACCGGATGCGCTTCCTTCCGGGGCAACAATCGCCAAGAGCGGAAGTTCTCCGTCCTCTGGATTGTCACCACATCGTTTTTCAGGTCTTGTTGACCAACAATTATCACCAATCAATCTTGGGGCACCAGACTTGGGTATCGAATACCGACCCGGCGTGATGAGCCCATCCATCGATTGGCATGTCATTAAAAGCATACTATACAGTATCCGCAATTATCCGTTGGCCGGGCCGACAATGTCAAGAGCGCCGCACTTCAGGACGTCGAATACTGACTCCAATCGATGGTTTCGACGACATTCACCGGGGTTGAGCGTACTACCAGATCGTAGAGCTCCTCCACTTCCGCATTGTGCATGCGTGGGCACCCGTGGGATTGATAAAATCCGATGCTCGCTGGCACGATCGTTCCGTGGATTCCCAGATCACCGGGAAGACTTTCTTCCGCCGGTACCATCGGCAGCCATCGGGTTCCCAGTTCGTTTTCGGGATCGCCGGGCGGCACAGAGGGACGGTTCTTGGGAAACCACGTGGGATCTTTCTGCTTACTTCCAATGGTGTAGGTGCCCAGCGTCGTCTCGTGACCGGGCATCCCAAGCCCCGTGTAGTAACGCTTGAAGGGCCCCTGATTATCCATTAAAAAAAGTCGGCAGGTCGAGCGCTCAATGACGATTCGAAAATCCTTGGGCGTATACTTGAGCCGCTGCCCGAGGTGCAAGGTCCCGGGGTCGGTCATACCGTTGGCCCGCATGAGCAGACCCTGCGTCGTGTTAAGCTTAATTCCAATGGCCGTCAGGTTGTCCCCGGACTCAATGGTGTAATACTTACTCTCCGGGGTCTCCATCTGGGAAAATGCCAGGGTCACATTCAAGTCACCCAGCGCATCTAAGGCCACATTCCAGGCTTCCGAATCGATCGCGGCATCGTCCAGCGCCTGCCGGTAGGAATCCCGGGCGGCAACCAACTTTTCTTCGTGCAGTGCGATTCGCCCCAGACCGATATACGCGGGTGCGCGCATTCCCAAGGGGGCGCTCTTCAGCAGGCCTTCATACTGCTTTCGGGCCTCTTCAAAACGCTCCTGCTTCTCCAACGTGTTGCCGTAACGTGCCACGTATCGGGGACGCTCAGAATCGCCCGGGTAGTCCCGGAGGAGCTCTTCCAGCCGTTGCACGGCCACCGACCAGTCCTGGGCCTTTTCGGCAAGGTCCACCCGCTGCAGCAAGAGTTCCTTGCGCCGGGCAGGATCGTTTTCGGCCGCAATGCTTTCATCAAGCAGCGAGGCAGCCCCCTCCAGGTCGCCCGATGCCACTTCGCTTTCCACTCGCTCCACAACCGATGCAGCCGGCTCCTCGGCGAACCAGCCCCCCCAATATGACTTGGCGAGGGGATAGACTTTAAAAAGGGCAAATGCAATTACAAATACCACAACGAGCCGAAAGATCGTACGGGAAAGTCGTGGTTCTTCTCTTCGATGGGATGAGTACTGCGTCACAATAAAACCGACCTTTTTATATCTTAGATTCCGCTACCCGCGAAAGGTCGAGAAGCATCTCCGTTACAGATTGATAGCGCCGCTCGATACGTCGCCGCAGGGCCTTCAATATAATCCGGTCCAATTGCTGCGTGACTTCGCGGTTGTACTTTGAGGGAGGCTCAAACTTGTACTTCCGATTCACGATCTGCTTTTGAATCGAGCGCGTATCATTGCCGTCACAGGGATGGCGACCGGCAAACAACTCATACATAGTGATCCCGAAGGAGAAAATATCCGACCGCGCATCGAGCTTTTGCTTGGTCAACTGCTCGGGCGACATGTAGAGCCGCGTACCGCCACTCTCCTTCATCCACCGGGTGCGCCAGTTGGCACTCGACTTGGAAAGGCCAAAGTCAACGATTTTAACTTGGGTACCATCTCGGGAAAACAAGAAGTTGGCGGGCTTGATATCACGGTGCACCACGTTGTTCTGATGGAGGAAATCGAGCCCCTGGCAGAGCTTGATACAGAGGTCCACCATCTGAGTCATCGTGAGATCCCGATCCTGAATATGTTTCTTCAGATCGTAACCGTCGATGTATTCCATGAGCAGACAACGGCGCTTGTTCCCCGCACGATCCTCTTGAATAACAATCTCGTTGTGCATCTTGATGATCGTCGGGTGATCGAGGGCGGCCGCAATCATGATTTCCCGACCAAGATAGTCGCGCTTACGACGCTTCTTGTCGATGTCATAGCGACGGTCCAGCACCTTGATCGCAATCGTACGGTCGTTTGCCCGGTCGATGGCTTTATACACCGTACCCATACCGCCACTGCCCACGGGCGCAATAATTTCGTACGGCCCCACGTGGGTCATCTCGAACTGGGACTCGTCAATGTCCTGTCCGACGCCGTTTTCGCCCGAACCCGCATCCAGGGGTTCGTTAACTTTTTTCTTCCGAAAAAATCTCATATGCTGCTCCAAGTCGATTTGAGCCTGATCATAAGAGCAACACCCCCTCTATTTCAATGATGCTGCCTCTATCCTTGCTTCCAGCTGGCAACGCCTGCAGGAACGGCTACTTCCTTCATAATATCAGCCAGCACAGACTCGGTGGTAACCCGGCGCAATCGACTTTCGGGGTTCAAAATCAGCCGATGCTGAAGTACGGGGGCCACCAGCGCTTTGATGTCGTCCGGAATGACATAGCTGCGACCTTCCACCGCCGCGTAGGCCTGGGCCGCGCGAAACAACATGATAGAGGCCCGCGGACTTCCCCCCAGGGTGAGGTGGGTGGAATCCCGGGTGCGATGCACCAGCCGGACGATATAGTCCCGGACTTTTTCATGGACGTAAATCTCCCGAATTGAGAGCTGCATTCGCTCGATCATAGCGGCGTCAGTCACGGGCTTGAGTGCATCCACCGGGTGGCTGAGCCGGGTCTTTTCCAGGATGCTGAGCTCGGCCATGATATTGGGATAGCCCACCGAGAGGCGCATCATAAAGCGATCGAGCTGGGCCTCGGGCAGCGGAAAGGTGCCTTCGTGCTCCACAGGATTCTGGGTGGCGAAGACTGCGAAGGGCCGTTTGAGGGCATAGGTGTGACCATCCACGGAAACCTGCCCTTCGGCCATGGCCTCCAGCAGGGCCGACTGGGTCCGGGGCGTCGCCCGGTTGATTTCGTCGGCCACCAGCACCTGAGAAAAAATCGGTCCCTTTCGGAACTCAAATTGCTGGGTTTGCTGATTGTAGATGGAGACGCCACTGATATCCGTGGGCAACAGGTCGGGTGTACACTGAATTCGGGCAAAACTGCACCCGCTGGACACCGCCAATGCCCGCACCAGCATGGTTTTGGCCACTCCGGGCACATCTTCCAGCAACACATGACCACCGGCGAGGTAGGCCGCCAGCGCACTCTTCACGACACGAGGCTTGTCAAGTATCACAAGCTCCACATTGGCAATTAGGTCCTTGATAACCTGTCTGAAACCAGCCACAACACCTCTCTCTCTTGATAAAAACCTCACCCGATGATACATGGCCCCCAGCGCGGAAGCAACCGAGCCAGATTCACGGTTACACGTAACAAAATGCCCATTGACAGCCCTTTCGATCACTGCTAGGCTTAAGGGGTGCGAAGAATTGTCATGGGGTCGTCTCCCCCAATCGCAACGAAACGCAAGGACGGAGTCCAACCCCATGGTCAGCTGTCCGGGGCACTGTATACATTTTGCGGCAAACCACAACCTGTAAAGGGCACGATTATGAACACTTCGATACGGAGATTCCTGGCGGGAATGAGTGCGCTCGCGGCCGTAGTCAGCACGATGACAGCGCCCGCAGATTCCATTGTCATCAACAACACCACCTATTCGGACGTATACATCGTAACGACCGAAGCGTCGTACTATGTCCAGACGCCGGAGGATGGCAAGGTCCTCTCGGTCGACCGGAATTCCGTCGCACCGGGTGACGTGCAAATCTCGGAAGATACTGAACTGCGGGCAGCGCTGCTGACCCGCTGGAAAGCGAACAATCCCCGCCACCAGATGCAGGCGCGGACGGCGGCGAATCGGGCAGCGCAGAACGCATCGGCGGCCTCCTCTGAGTTGGAACAGTCCCCCGCCACTCCCACACTAAGTCTACGAGGGGCCTCGGCAACGCCCTCATTGGAAGGCGATGCCCGCTCAAACGGCTATGTTCCCTACATCAAACTTAAAGACGTCCCCTTGGGAACGGCCCTGGATGCCTTGCTCCGGCCCATGGGGCTGGACTACCGCATAGAGAATGGCATCGTGTTTGTCAGTTCCCCCAAGATTTTGCGCCGGGAAGCCTTCGGCCCCATGGAAACCCGGCAGTACCAATTCCACGGCAATGACACCCTCCACAAGATAGTGCTCGGCAGCGTGGGAGGCACCTCCATTAATCAGACGGGTGGCGGCTTCGGCGGCACG
>JAUIMA010000252.1 GCA_030432675.1 Candidatus Hydrogenedentota bacterium
CACGGGTACCGCCATATCCACCTGGGAGAGCTTCCCTTCGGGGAGCGTGGCGGCCAAATTGGGGAGGTCATACCAGGCCAGCGCATTGTGCACCGCGTTGACCAATTGTCCGGTGGCCCGGGTTTCCGCGACGACGGCTTCCCAACTGGGGATGCCCTTCACCAGGGTTGTCGTCGCAAAGGCGTCGGGGGCGAGTGCCGTGGCGTGGAGGGCGGGTACGGTGGCTTCCCCAGCGGCATAGAGGTGTATGGGCATGGATTCGCCCACGTCGGGGTTGGAACGGAGCAGGGCGAGAATCTGAAGAATCTCTTCGGTGCGCATACCCACATAGGAGCGGGCGTTCAGGTAGGCGCGGAAGATGTCCTGAAAGTCGGAGCCCACATGATTCCATCCGCCCGTCGCATATTTCTGAGACTTGGTCAGGCCCGTGCCCCGGAGGGCCACCACCACAAAGGCGTGGGCCGGATTGTCTTTCTGCGGATGGCTCGCCAACAGTCCTTGGCCCGCGACGTCTCCGTCACCCGGAAAAAGTACATGGACCACCGTGTCGGGGCTCCCGGTAATCGGCATGTAGACCCGGGCTGGCAGGGCAATACCTGCGTCGGTGTGGAGGAGCAGCTCATAGGTGGCCCGTCCGTTTTCGTTGCCCTCGCCGAGGAGGGTCTGGGTCGCGGGGGGAAGTTCATCGACCGGACGAATGACGGCCACCTCGCGTACTTTTGCCAGCGCGGTCTCCCGATCGTTTTCGGACCAGAAAGCGGTGCGTTTTTCCGCCAGGGTCGCGGCCCGAGCCACATTGTAGTCAATGACGGATTTTACCCCGTCCATGCGGTAGACCTGGCCGTCGGGTGTGCAGCGATATTCTTCCGGGGTGAGGGTGGTCGGTGACGCTTCCCGTACCGGTGCGTCTACGTCGAGGAGCCAGCGGCCCATCCACTGGACCATGCCCTCGCGGAGGCGGAGGTTGAAAGTGTGGACGTCGTCGGCTTCAATAAGGCTGACCCGCTCGGGATAGCCCAGCCGAGTATAGAGCCGTTTCGCTTCGCGGAAGGTATCCCATGCGCCACCAATATTGAAGGCGTCCCGCGTGGTGGTGAGCAAGAGCGTGGGCTTGGGGGCCCGCATGTGGATGAAGTCGGCGTGTTCAATGCCCTGCTTCAACTGACCATAGGTGTTTTGTTCGCCGTCCTGGGGACCCATATTGGGCACGAGCCATTCCATGGAGGTGATAAAGCAGGCGGGCGCGCCCACATCGACCCGGTCATCGAGGGCCATGAGGTAGCTGGTCAGGGTGCCGCCGCCCGAAATCCCCGTGGCCCCGATGCGCTCGGGGTCGATTTCGGGGCGGGACTGTAAATAGTCAATGCCGCGCATGCCATCCCAAATGCGGTATTGGGCGATGGAGGTGCCGGTGAGGATGGCGCCCACATCAAGGAGGGTATGTTCCGCCGTGGAGCCGACTTCGGAGCTGTTGTCTTCATTAAGATAGAGAACCCGCTCGCCTTGACCGATGGGATCGTAAATCAAACAGGCAATCCCGTGGCGGGCGAGGAGCATGGCCACCCATTGATAGCTTTCCACACCTCCCTTGCCTTCCGGGCCGTGTCCACAGGGCATGATGACGCCGGGGTGGGGGCCAGGGGTTGTGGGCAGGAAAAGCAGTGCGGGCACGGGAAACTGGGGACGGCTTTCATAGATGATGCGTTCGTAGCGGAACCCCTCGCCCTCGCCGCCCCCCAGGACCTGAGCGTTGAGGGGCGTCCGTTCGGGGAAGCCACCGAGATGCTCGACGAAGTAGTCGCGCTGGGCCGTTTGGTAGGCCATGATGTCCTCGGGGGTCTTGAGGGCTTCATAGCGTTCCTTGCGGGCGGCGATGTGGGCCGTCGTGTCTTTGTCGAGGTAGAGCGACATCATTTTTTGGGGTTCCGTGCCGCCGAGGGATTCGGTGATGGCAGCGGAAAAATCGACAGCGGGCGCGCCGAGGGTGGCAGCCAGCGTGAGGAAGAGGGCAGTCAGCTTCATGGGGTCTTTCTCCTGCGAATGGGTTGAAGGCTAAAGTCTCGCATGATTGGGGCGGGGCTGTCGAGTTTTGTGGGAGGGGGAAAGGACCTAAAGGACGGAAAGGACCTAAACGACAAGGGATTCGGGTGACGTGAGGAGCCGTCGCTGCTGGAAAGGCCACGGAGAGGTGAGCGCCCATCTACAGGGGGGGCTCGCTTCCATACCGAGTGCCGCAGGTCGCTTGTCCTTTAGGTCGTTTCCGTCCTGTAGGTCCTTTTTCTTCTCTTGTAGCCTGCGCTTCACGTGGGCTATGCTGTCGACTCCCAAAAGACAATCCCTCATCAAAGGAAATCGAACCGTGCGCATGACCCTCTTTACTATTGCCCTGTTTTTCGTTGGCGCTCTCCAGGCGTCGGCTGACGACTGCCAATTCACCGGAACCGCCGGGGATTTCCATGGTTATGCTTCCGTGGACTTCGAGATTGAGGGCCGACTCTGTCGTGTGGTGTGTCCCAAAGAGACGGCACCCAGTAAACCCTGGCTCTGGCGGGCCCGCTATTGGGACAACGAACCCCAGACCGATGTCGCCCTCCTAGGCAAGGGATTTCACGTGGCCTACACCGATGTGGAAGGGCTCTTCGGAAATGACGTGGCCGTGAAGGCCTGGGACGTGTTCTACACCGCGCTGACCGAAAAACACGGTTTCAACAAGAAGCCCGCCATCATGGCCATCAGCCGGGGCGGACTCATCGCCTACAACTTTACGTCCAAGTACCCCGAGCGCATCGCCTGTATTTATGCCGATGCGCCCGTCTGCGATATCAAGAGTTGGCCCGGTGGCTTTGGCGAGGGCACGGGCAACAGCAACGAATGGCAGCCCTGCCTCGACGCCTATGGCCTCGATGAGAAAACGGTGCTCGAATTTAAGGGCAATCCCATCGACAAGCTGGCGCCCATCGCCAAGGCGAAAATTCCCTTGCTCCACATCTGCGGCACGGCGGACAAGGGCGTGCCCATGGACGAGAACACGGGCGTCCTGGCCGAGCGGTACCGCGCGTTGGGCGGCGATATCACCATCATCGCCAAAGAAGGGGTGGGCCACCATCCCCACAGCCTGGAAGACCCGACGCCTATCGTCGACTTTATTCTCAAGCATACGGAAGCCAACGTAGAACTCAGCGGAAAAGAGGGCGACTACCACGGTTTTCGGACGGTTGACTTCGAGGTGAACGGCCGTCATTGCCGGGTAGCCATACCCAAGCACACGGCCCCAGGCAAGCCCTGGGTGTGGCGGGCGCGATTCTGGGGACACGAACCCCAGACCGATATCGCCATGTTGGGCGAGGGTTTTCATGTGGCTTACACCGATGTGGGTGCCCTCTTTGGCAATGACGAGGCGGTGGAACAATTCAATCAGTTTCACGCCTATCTTACGAAAGAGCATGGCTTTGCACCCAAGGCCGCTCTCGAAGCCATGAGCCGGGGCGGACTCATTGCCTACAATTTTGCCTCCGCCTATCCGGAGAAAGTGGCCTGCATCTATGGCGATGCGCCGGTCTGCGATATCAAGAGCTGGCCCGGCGGCCTCGGTGAAGGCAAGGGGAGCAAGGCCGATTGGGAAAAGTGCCTGGTTGCCCACGGCGTGGATGAAGAATCGGTCCTCGCGTACAAGGGCAATCCCATCGATAAGCTCGGGCCCATCGCGGCGGCAAAGATTCCCCTGCTGAATATCTGTGGTGACGCGGATGACGTGGTGCCCATGAAAGAGAACACCGATATTCTGGCGGAACGCTACCGGGACCTGGGGGGGGAGATTGAGGTCATCGCCAAAGAGGGCGTCGGGCACCATCCCCACAGCCTGAAAGACCCGAAAATTATCGTGGACTTTATGCTCCAGCACGCCGACCCCTTCGCGCGGGATTACTTTGCCCTGCGGCGGGGACTCACCAATGCGGGTGCCACCTTCACACAAACGAAGAAGGGACGGGTGGCCTTTTTGGGTGGCTCTATCACGGAGATGCAGGGCTGGCGGGAACTGACCTGCGCGGAGTTGGAACGGCGCTTTCCGGAGACGGAATTCGATTTCGTACACGCGGGGATATCCTCGACGGACAGCACGCTCGGAGCCTTTCGGCTGACCACCGATGTCTTTGGCCGTGGCCCCGTGGATCTTCTTTTCATGGACCACTCGGTCAATGACCACCACAACAACCGGTCGAGCGATGTGCGTATCCGTGCGGTGGAGGGGATTGTCCGCCATGCCCACTCGCTCAACCCGAACATTGACATCATCCAGCAGTACTTTGTCGAGCCCTACAACATGGAATTCATCGAGCGGGGTGAGGTGGCACCGGAAATCGCGGATCACAATCGTGTCACCGATTATCTGAACATTCCCGCCATCGACCTCGCGCGGGAAGTCACCGAGCGCATCCGCAAGGGTGACTTTACGTGGGAGCAGTTTAAGGACCTCCATCCGAGTCCCTTCGGCCACGAGATTTACGCGGGGCGTATCGCCAAACTTTTTGACGCGGCGTGGAACGATGTGGAGTTGAGCACGGCGAAAATTAGCGCCCATAGCCTCAATCCCGTGCCCCTTGACCCGCTCAACTACAGCCGGGGCCGTTACATCGCGCTGGAAACGGCGAAGCTCGAAAGCGGGTGGAATGTCGTCCCTTCGTGGCAGCGGAGTGACGAGGCGGGAACGCGGAAACAGTTCGTCGGCGTGCCGACCCTGGAAGCGGTCGCAGCGGGGGCAACGTTGACGCTGGAATTTGAAGGCACCGCCGTCGGCCTCCTCGTGACCGCCGGGCCTGATGTGGGTATCCTCGAATTCGCCATTGACGGGAAGGCCTACCCACCGCTGGACCAGTTTACCCAGTGGAGCGACCGACTCCACATTCCCTGGGCATACACGCTCGCCGATGATTTGGCGGAAGGGAAACATACACTGACCCTCACAACGAGCGAAGAGAAGCATGAAAAGAGTCTGGGGAATGCCGCGCGTATTGTGAAATTTTACGCGAACTGATGGGAGTGGTTGGGAGAGGGGGACAGCCCCGACTGTCTTCGTGTGCCTCACCCGCCAAGGTGGACTGTTTCGCCATCGAGCCGATATGCGAGGGGCGGCGGGCACTACGTCGGTGCAGTCCCCGTGTGACGAGGGGTGCCACCTTCAAACGGAGGAGTGAAGCGGGGGAAGTTTGTGGGTGAAGGAATGGGGACAGCCCCGACGGTCTTCGTGTGCCTCACCCGTTAAGGTGGACTGTTTCGCCATCGAGCCGATATGCGTGGGGCGGCGGGCACTATGTCGGTGCAGTCCTCAAATAGTCCGGGCGGCCGATGAATTCACCGTCCGCCCGTTTTATGGGAAGCGCGCCGGAGCACGCGGTGTAGTCCGGGTTTATAGACCGCCTGCGTTCAGGAAGCCCGTGAGGGGAAGGTCTTCCGACATGTCGCGACTGGGCTTGTCGTGGTCCGTGTACATTTCGTAGAGGGTCTCGAAGGCGGATGCGAAGTCCCGTTTACTCATGTATTCCCGAGCCGCCTTCCCCATTTGTTGACGCAGCGCATGGTCGGTGCACAAGGTGCGCATGAACTCCTCGTAACCACGGGCGCACTCCGCGCTGACCACGAAACCAGTCTCTCCGTGGAGCAGGTTTTCCCGAGGGCCTCCCTGGTCACTGACCACGACGGGAAGTCCGGAAGCCTGGGCTTCCAGCACGACATTCCCGAAGGTGTCGGTCATACTCGGAAACACAAGAAAGTCGCAGGAAGCGTAGAGCGCTGAGAGGGCATCACCTTCCACATATCCCGTGAAAACGGCGGGTGCATCCACAAGTGCGGCGGCCATCTCCTCGCGGTAGGGGCCATCACCGACGACGATGAGGCGTGCGTCCACCCCCTCGGTATAGAGATTCCAGAAAGCCTCCACCAGGGTGTGCAGGTTCTTCTCCCGGGAAACCCGACCGACATAAAGGATGTTAACCGCGCCGTCGTCGGGCACCTGGTAGTGGGTGTGCAGGATGGCGCTCTTGTGTTTCGGGTGATAGCGCTCAATGTCGCAGCCACGGGGGTAGACCCGGAGTTTCTCTCCGTGGATGCCCCGCTCCAGCAATTCATCCCCAAAGGCCTGGGAGGGCACATAGACCGCATCCATTTGCTCGTAGTACCAGATCATGGCCTTCCAAATCATATCCTCCACATAGCGGTCCTCGGTCAGGGTCTTCGCATATTGGGGGAAGGCGGTGTGGTAGGTGCCGCTGATGGGGAGGTTGAGGATGCGCGCCACGCCCAGGGCGGCAAGTCCCACCGGACCGGGCGTCGCCGTGTGGATGTGGGTGTAGCCCGCTTCATAGCAATGGTGCAGTATTTCGAGGAAAGGCGGTGTCAGGAGTTGGAGTTCGGGATACTCAGGCAACGTGAAGCTGCCCACCGCCGTGAAGGGGCGGACACCCCGCTGGGCAGAGCGTTTCTCCGTCGTGCACGTGATGATTTCATAGTCTTTGCCCAGCTCCTGGGCGAGCTTACCATGCTCCTGAAGCGTACGGGCCACGCCATTCACCTCATAGAACGTATCGGTAAAGTGGGCTACCTTAGGCGTTTTCTCATCGGCCTTAAACCAGGGCTTTTTCCCGTGGAAGTGTTCCAGGACTTCATGGCTCCACGTCTGCTCTTTTCGGTGTAGCGAATAGGAAACGAAGTAGGGGGCCAGCAGGGTGTAAAGCGCGCCCGTTGCACCCAGGGTGTGAAAGATGTCGAAGAAGCGCCCTTTAAGGACACGCTCAAAAAAGTGCTTCTCCATGTGGTGGAGCACCCGGCCAGAAACCTGGGTTACAAAGTCGTACCACTGCCAGTCCAGCGTATCGGGGGCGTTCTGGCCACCCCGGACGATGGTCATGAGCTTGGGGTCGTTGAGGATAAGGCGCTCGGCTTCGTGGCGGGCGATCTGAAAGATGGAGTTTTCATCGCCCATGTCGCGGGCTGCCCGGCGGCGGGTGCGCAACACGTGAAACCAGTTGGGCGCACCGGGAGATGTTTCTTGCGGAGTGGTGAGGGTGCGTTCCAGGAAGTTGAGGAACACATCCTTGTCCACATAGGCGTCCAGGTTAAAGCGCGTCTTGTAAAACTGATAGGCGATGCTGTAAATCCGTCGTGAAAAAGCGTTTGGCGTCGCTGTGCCACACCGGATGCGCGTTTGGCCTTCGTCGATGCCCTCGAAAAAACTATCCACATCCTGGGCCCGGGCGACCTCGGTGTAAGAGGTGGCCAGGCCGAGGCCACTGTGGTCGTCACTTCCGCTGGTAAAGTTTTTCTCCCACGGGCGTTCAAATTGGGGGGTGATGTTGTGCTTATTCGCCAGGCGCTCAATGTCGTCTTTGTCCAGGTGTTTGACCAGCGTGCTGACCGCATCATTCATGACGGGATTCATATCGCCGTTCAATTCCCAGTTTTTAAAGAGGAGAACGAGTTGTTCGACATGCTCCAGGGTGAGGCGGTCATTGATCCAGAAAAAGGGATGGGCGCAGACGTGGGGGAGCTTGTGGGTCTGGACGTAATGGACGAGGTCAAAGATGTTCTTGCGGGCTTCCGTCAGTTCCCGGTGTTGTTGCTCCGTCTGGCGGTAGACCAGGATGTGGACCTTGCAATTATCTTCAGGGAAGTAGGTGGTGTACTCGCAGCCCACGAAGGCATGGGGGAGGTGGGCAATCTCCAGGGCGCCATCAATCACATTGTGATCCGTGATGGTAACCGCGTCCATGCCCTTTTCACGGAGGATGCGGTACATGGCGGCAGGCTCGGAAAAGCTTTCCGGACAATTGATTTTTTGCATCAGCCACAAGGACGGACGCTTCGACCATTTCGAGTGGCAGTGAAGATCCACACGCATAGTGACATACCCTCCAAGATGAATCGGGCGGAACAGCGATTCGGTACGTACATACTGTACTGCGGCGCTGTTAGATGGCCGTTAACGAGGGGTTTAATTGGCGTGTGCCGATTGTGGGGCTGGGTTAGTGTCGTTTTTAGTAGTTTTATCAAAAGCCTATGTCCAGGCGCATCGCCGTGATATGCTACCCTTTATGCAGCGGTATTCAAGATAGGATGAATTCAAAGAATCCGACGCTAAATTGTCGATGTGGCAACTGGGAGGCAGGCATGATTAAACAGTTCACGCTTTGGTTTGCCGTCATTATTGCGCTGGGCCTGTGCTTAAGTGGATGCAATTCCAACGTTAACCGCCAACGCAAGGAGCACGTTGAAATAGGGGAGAGACGAGACGTTTCGGAGCGGAACGAGATGGCGGATACACGAGAAGCGGCGCAGCGTAGCGAAGAATCGGATACACGGGAAGCGGCAGAGCGGGGCGACATGCAAGCGCAATTTCTGCTTGGGGCAAAATACCAGAACGGGTGGGGTGTTGAGAAAAATATGGCGGAGGCGGTCCAGTGGTATAAATCCGCAGCATGGCGGGGGCACACAGGGGCGCAGTTGAGGCTCGGGTCGATGTGCCATCGGGGGGAAGGCGTGGAAAGGAATAGGGCGGAGGCGATTGCCTGGTACACGCTCGCTGCGAAACAAGGCGTGGCAATTGCACAGTATAACCTGGGTGTCCTTTATTCAGAAGGGGAGGGCGTGGAGAAGAACTATGTGGAGGCTGCCAAATGGTACCGCGCCGCAGCGAAACAGGGCAATGCCACTGCGCAGTACAATCTCGGTGTCTTCTATGTGAAGGGCTGGGGCGTAAAAAAGAACAGCAGGAAGGCAGTGAAGTGGTACCGCGCCGCCGCAGAACAGGGCTTCGTGGAAGCGCAGCTCTATCTGGG
>JAUIMA010000253.1 GCA_030432675.1 Candidatus Hydrogenedentota bacterium
CGCCCGCCGGGACATGGTACGTGAACTCAACTCTCTGAACGAGCGCCTGCTGGAGCGGACGAAGGAGTTGGAGCGGCGAAGTCAGGAGGTAGAGGCATTCGTTTATATTGTGTCACACGATTTGCGGGCTCCCCTCGTCAACATTCAGGGGTTTTGCCTGGAGTTGGAGTACTCCTGCCGGGATATGGACGAACTGCTGGAGCAATCGGAAATCGCGGCGGACGTAGAGGATGGAATACGGCGAATCGTCGATAAGGATATCCGGGGTGCCCTCCATTATATTACGGCAGGAACGAGTCGTTATGAGCGCCTGATCGATGCCTTGCTGGCCTTATCCCGCACCGGTCGCCAAACCTATCTTCCGGTGCCGCTTGATATGAACGTAATGATTCAAGGGGCAGTGGCCTCTCTCGAGAAGAATATCGAGCAGGCGGGCGCCGTGATTACGATTGAAGCGATGCCAGATGGTTATGGTGACCGGACGGCAATCGAACAGGTATTTTCCAATCTCATTGTGAATGCGCTAAATTATCTCAGACCGGATGTACCAGGCGATATCGTGGTCGGTGGCAGGAGCGAGCCGGAAGTCAGGCGCACGGTGTATTGGGTTAAGGATAATGGGAGCGGTATCCCGGAGGCTTCGCTGGAGCGGGTATTTGAAGTGTTTCAGCGTGCCCATGCGGACCGTAGTAGTGGGGAAGGAATGGGACTCGCCATTGTGAAACGTATCGTAGAGCGTCACGGTGGCAGTGTCTGGCTCGAAAGCGAAGAACATGTGGGCACGACTTTTTACGTGTCATTGCCGCAACAATCGGAAGCCGTTGAAGTGCCCGATTTGATGGAGGAAGTATACGTTGGCAACCGGACATGAAGTACGGATTCTCGCCGTGGACGATGATCACGGACATATAGAGCTGATTCGTCGTAATCTTGCGCGTGCGGGTTTTATGAATGAGATTATTCCGGTGCACAGCGGTGAGGAGGCGATGGATTTTATCTACATGCGCGGTGATTTTGCAGGGCGCCAGGCAAGAGGGCGCCTACTCATCTTGTTGGATATCAATATGCCGGGCATGGATGGGCTGGATGTCTTGCGCACCCTGAAGTCGGACCCACAGAAAGCCCGCATTCCCGTTATTATTCTCACGACCACGGAAGATCCGCGGGAAGTGAAGCGCTGTTACGAGTTGGGATGTAGTGTTTATATCACGAAGCCCGTATCTTCCGACCGATTCATGGATGCCATCAAGCGACTCGGTCTGTTTATCTCCGTCGTAGAATTGCCGAAAGAGAGCGAAGAGTGAACGTAGCCGCATACGCCCAAGTGCTTGTCGTCGAAGATGACATGGGTACCGCGACGTTGGAAGAGCGTGCGTTGGGTCGCCTTGGGTGCCATGTCACCATCATAAGTGATTTGGAAGGGGCCTTGACTCACATCCGTGAGACGCCTCCTGATGTGGTGGTGCTGGATTTCAGGCTAGGAAATTCGCCCGCGTGGCCAATTCTGGAGGCGGGGGCGGCAGCCAACCCCTCCATTCCCGTGATCATGGTGACGGCCATGGGCGACGAGCGGGTCGCTTCCGAAGCCATCCAGCGGGGCGCATCCGGCTATGTCATTAAGACCGGCGAGTTTGTGGTGCGTTTGAGTCAGGCGGTGGAGAACGCGCTCCGTGTTTCCCGCGCCGAACGGGAACTTCAACAGATGAAGGAGTGGCAGTCGGCTGTCCTTGGCTCGGTCGATGCCCAGATCGCGCTCTTGGATGCGGACGGGCACGTAATCCTGGTAAATGATGCATGGCGGGAAGCGTCCAGCGCGCCCGAGTCGGGGGACGAATCGTATGGTACTGGCCAGGACTACTTCGCAGTGGTTGAAGATCTCTATCGGGTCGAGGGGCCCTATGCCGGGCCGGTAGCAGAGGGGGTTCGGGCCGTGCTCGACGGTAAGGAAACTCAGTTTCGACTTGAGTTTCCTTGTGTGCGGCGTACGGGTGAGGAACGTTGGTATCGCCTCGATGTGTCGGCCCTGCGACACGGTGCACATCCAGGCGCGGTGGTCATGCATATGGATATTTCGGAGCGGGTTCGTGAGGAAGCGATCCGTCTTGAGAATGCCGAGTTGCTCGACAGTATCTTGCACGGTGTAGACGAGGGGATTCTTGTAGTTAGTGAGGAGGGGGAGCTGTTGACCCATAATAAGGCAGCAGAATCCATTCTGGGAGCCGCCGCGGTTCGTTCTGGCCGCGACTGGCTTACCTGGCTCGACGATGCCTCCGGGAATGCGGAGATGTTGTCCCATTCCGGGGGGAATCCGCTGGTGCAGGCGCTCGCAGGAACGGTCGTGACGGAACACGAATCTCGGCTCACCCATCCTGATGGACAGGCCGTGTATATCAGCCTCAATGCCCGCCCCCTGACCGACAGGCGTGGTGCGGCGCGCCGTGCCGTGGCTACCTTTCGTGATATATCGGAGCGTATCGCACGTGATTTGGAGATGCGGCGAATCGCAGCCGCCGTCGAGCAGACGGCCGACGCCATAATCATCACGGATACCGACGGGGTCATCGAGTACGTTAATCCCGCTTTTTGTGCCATGTACGAATATGCTACCGGCGAAGTATGCGGTGAACACACCCGTATGCTCCAGCACCCCACGCAGGAGGTCAGTGTCTTTGATGCACTGTGGGCGGCATTGAAACTGGGAGAAACCTGGACAGGCCGTTTCAATAATCGAACCAAGGCCGGTGCCTTGCTGATTGCCGATGTGACCATAAACCCCGTGAGAGACGGGAATGGCCAGGTGCTTTTCTATGTGGCGTCGGAGCGGGATGTGACCCAGCAGATTGCACTGGAGGCTCGGGCACGTCAGTCACAGAAGATGGAGGCAATTGGCGTACTTGCGGGGGGGATAGCGCATGACTTCAATAATATCCTGGCGGCCATTGAGGGCTACGCCCATATGGCTTCCACCAATCTTAATCCCAACAGCCAGGCCAATGAGGACCTCAAGTTTGTAATTCGTGGTGCGGTGCGTGCGAAGGCATTGGTGCGCCAGATTCTGACATTCAGTCGACAATCGGAAGCCACCATGAAGCCCGTGTTGGTCGATGCGGTCATTACGGACTCGGTGGAGTTGCTGCGGGCGACCCTACCTTCCACGGTGCGCATTCGTACCAACCTGATCCTGGAGGATGCGCTGGTCACGGCCGACGAGACCCAAGTACAGCAAGTCATTGTAAATCTTTGTACCAATGCCGCTCATGCGATGAAAAAGGAGGGGGGCGAGTTTGAGATTCGGTTGAGCCTCGCTGCGATGAAGCCGGGCGATGAGGCGTTGGCCGCCCTGGGACTGCTCCCGGGTGACTATGCCCACCTGGAGGTGTCGGACCAGGGAGAGGGGATACCGCAGGATGTTATGGGGCAGATATTTGATCCCTTCTTCAGCACAAAGAAGGAAGACGGAGGTACCGGGTTGGGGCTCTCCACCGTGCTGGGTATCGTGAAGGAGCATGGGGGGACCGTGAGCGTTGAGAGCGAAGTGGGTGTCGGAACCTGTTTTCACGTGTATTTGCCGTTGTGTAAGGCGACGAATTCCAAGATTGTGCGCTTGAAGCAGAAGCGCGTTCCTCATGGCAATGGAGAGCATATTCTGGTCGTAGATGATGAGGAAGCGATTGCCCGGCTGTCGGGGCGCATGCTGGATCGCCTGGGCTATGTAACCACCGTCTTTGTGGATGCCGAAGAGGCTGTTGCGGCGTTCGCAGAAAATCCCGATACCTTCGACCTGGTGCTCACCGATCTGACCATGCCGGGGATTCGGGGAGACGGGGTGGCCCAGAAAGTACGCGCCATTCGACCCGAGATGCCCGTAATCTTGCTCTCCGGATTTTCCGAGGTGGCGGAAGTCGACAAGTCTCAGGTTTATTGCGTCCTCTCCAAGCCAGCGCAAATGGCGGACCTGGCCCGTGTGATCCACGAGGCGCTTTCGCAACGTTCCATGTCCTCGAACTCCTGAGCCAACTTGCGTTCTTCGCTTTCCTTCGGTAGGCTCAGATGGCGCGGTGCGCGTCTTAATGTAGACCGAGCATCACCGTCAATCCACCTGTGCCATTGCAGTCTGATATTGAGGAATTTCGTCATGCGTCTCATCGTAGTCCTGGTTGTGCTTTTGGGAGTCCTTTCGGGGAATGCAGAAGATACCCTCGTGGAGCAGCGCGGTCCCTGGCGTATCGAAACGGGCCCTGGGGGCAATACCTACTATGAGCCCCCGATGCCTCTCGGCGCGGCGCCCCCGGAAACACCCGAGGCGGTGTTGCATTGGGCCCGGACCCTGACTCCGGAAGCGGACATTGCGCAGGTAGAGTTTAAGGGAGACCGGGTGCCCCCGGAGTACCGGGTTACGGTCGTCGAGGGAAGTGCCCAGATTCGCTATTATCTCCGTATGGATGGGACCCTGACCTGGATGGACTTTCGGGATAAGGCCCACCTGACCACGGAGAGTCCCGATGTCATCGTGCCCGAAGGGCGTCGTTACGAAATCGCGCTGAGCCAGGTGCCGGAACCCATGTTGGCACGGCTGGCGGATGCGTTTCCCGGCGTTGAGCCCACACAGACCTGGTTTGCCGATACGCTGGCGGGCCCCCGGTTTATGGTGGATATGGGCGGGCTGGTCCTCTTCGCCACGCCGGGTGGAAAGATGCGGTGCGGTGGTCACCGTAAGTATGGCGCCCTCGAAACGGTATCGCCCAAGAAGACCCTGGGGCCGGGAGAGGGCCTGACCCTGGAAGGGCTGACGGAGAAGTGGGGGGAGCGGTTTCGCTATGACAAACAGATCGCGGCATTGAAGCAGACCGACCCGGGGGCCGAAGCGTTTCGGTACATTGTGATGGGAGATTGTCGGGACCAGCGTGGGTTGCTGGACACCATGGTAACGCACATTGATGGGCTCGATCCCAAGCCGGCATTCACCATTGTATCGGGCGATGCGGTTCGAAACGGGTATGCGGATCAGTATGACAACTACCTGCTGCCCGCCCTGGAAAAGACCACGGTGCCCTATTTTATTGCCATCGGGAATCATGATGTGGGGGTGGGTAAAAAAGCGGCCGAGTTTCGTGCCCTTTTTGGGGAAGACACGCTGAATTACTATTTTGACTACGGCAATGCCCGCTTCATTTTTCTCGACAATTGCTCGGCCATGACCGATTGGGGGGATGCCTTGGCCCTGGCCGACAAATGGCTTGAGGAAACCCCGGCGGGCTATCGCACGTTTGTCTCTGCCCACAAGCCACCCGCGACCGTGGAAAAGTGGGCCTACCATGCCATGGAAATGGAAGACTCCGTCGCGTTTACGGATCTCATGACCAAGCATGCCGTAGATGAAGTGTATGTGGGCCATATCCATGCCTACTCGACGGCGACCTTCGGGGGCGTGGACTACACCCTCTCCGGCGGGGCGGGAGCAGGGCTCCATGGCCGTTTCGGTCCCCGGGGCACGGTGCACCACTATGTCATTGTCGACGTCACGCCCGAGGGGCTGACCCATCAGCTGGTGCGTTTCACCAAGACGGATTCACCCGCAGAGTAAGGGGGCGCGAAATTTCTGGCCGGTATACGACGCGGGCATCCGTGAAAGAGCGGATGCCCGCTGTATGTTCAGTCGGTTGTGGTGGCTAATCCAGCGGCCTTGACCGCACTCATGCCGCCCAGCACGTTGGCCACATCGCTATGGCCCGCCCGCTTCAGGAAGGAAGCGGCAATGCTGGCGCGATAGCCACTGCCACAGAGGACGACCACGGGCACATCCCGGGGGATTTCTCCTACCTGCTCCTGGAGGAGACCACCATGGATATGGTGGGCCCCCGGAAGATGGCCTGCCTTCCATTCCCGTTCGGTGCGTACATCGAGGACGTAGGGCTTGGTTTCCTGTTGGAGACGCTTCTCCAGTTCGTGGACCGACAGGCTTTCCAGATGGGCGAGGGGATAGCCGGCGTTGGCCCAGGCACCGATGCCATCGTCCAGATAGCCCTGTACCTCATCAAAGCCAACGCGAATCAGGTGGGTGACCACCGTCGGCATGTCCGCCGGGTCATCCAAGACGATGAGCGTGGGTTTGTCGTAGGGTAAGACCCAACCCGCCCACGTGGGCAATACGTTGCCCAGGGGGATGTTGATGGAGTCCGGGATATGGCCCGCCGCGAAGGCCTCTTTCGAGCGTACATCCACGATGAGGCAATGGTTGCATCGCTGCTCATGCACTTCTTTCGCGCTATAGCGGGTGCGTCCGGGCCGCTCAAGCCCGATGAGGGCGGGGCCTTCGGCATTCACCTTTTTCATGCGACGAAAATAGGGCGGGGCCACGGGCATGCCATCGAGCAGCCGGTCAACCCATGCGGGTTCGTCGCTCGATTCGAGTGAGGGGTTGAAGTGGCGCTCGTAGCCGACCGTCGATGCGCTGCGGGAGCCAATCGCTTTGCCACAGAGGGAGCCCGCGCCGTGGCCCGGAAATATCTCCGTAAAATCGGGAAATATAGGCAGGGTATCAAAGACACTGCCATAGAGCTGATGGGCCAATTGCTTGCGGGCTTCTTCACCCAGCAAATCCGGGCGTCCCACGTCTCCAACAAAGAGAAAGTCGCCAGTGAAAAGCAGCCAGGGTATGTTGGTGCTACGGGAGTCGTCGAAGAGGGCCCAGATCATGTGCTCCGGGGTGTGTCCCGGCGTGTGGATGGCCTGGAGGCGCGCCTTTCCAAGAGAGAAGACATCGCGGTCGCGGACGACTACGTCGGCGTAGGGTGGGGTCCACTCTTCACCGCCTTCGCCCGAGGCATGGATTACAGGCACATCATCAAGCCGGGCCTTGAGCTCAGCGGAACCACTCACGAAATCCGCATGCACGTGGGTCTCGAAGATGTGGGCAATGCGGAGCCCTTCCCGTTTCGCGATCTCGATGAAGTCATCCACATCGCGCGTGGGGTCGATGACCGCACACTCCTTCGTGCCCTCGTCGCCGACCAGGTAGGAGTAAATGGAAAGTCCGGGTACGAATCGCTGGTGAAAAAACATGGCAGGTTCTCCTTAATGGGTTCCGCTGGAATAGAAGGTATAGATCGCCACGCCCACCATGACGAGGGCGAAGGATTGTTGTAGACCCTTTTGGGGCAGGCCGCGGCCCATCACCGTGCCCGCAGCCATACCAAGCACGGCGCCGCCCATAAAGGGCAGGGCCACGGGGAAGGATATAACCGCGCCACGAAGCAGCAGCGAGAGCAGGGCCGCCCCACTTACGAGGGCGATGACCATGACGGATGTGGCGGTGGCGTGGTGGACATCCATCCCCACCACGAGGATAAGGGCCGGCACGATGACAAAGCCACCGCCCACGCCGAAGGTGCCTGAAAGAATGCCGGTGAGTACGCCGAGGCAAGCGAGGACGACCATGCAGCGGCGGGAGAGTTTACCCGCGCCACAGCCATGGGCCGCAGCCGGTTCATCCACTTGGGCGTTTTGCCACATCCGCACGCCGGAAACGAGCAAGAGCAGCCCGAAGAGGGCCATGAGCACCCGCTCGGTCATTTGTTCGCCAAGCCAGGCACCAACCGGTGCGCCGACCGCACCACCCGCCGCTACCAGCAGGCCGGTGGTGACCATGACTTCCGATGTGCGGAGCCGTTGGATAAAGCCCACGATAGCACTCCCGCCCACCGCCAGCAGCGAGATGGGGACGGCCGCGGCGGGCGCGATGGCCAGGCCATAGACCAACAGGGGAATGGCGAGGATAGAACCGCCCGCGCCCGTAAGCCCCAGGGCGACGCCCACGACGGAACCGTAGCATAGACTCAGCATCACGTCCACGGAGTATCGCTCGAAGGTAAAGGAGTCCATAAGAGCGGAACCGGCATGAAGCACTTCCTCCTTCGTTACGGGGCGTGCAAGGGTCACAGAGGCGTTCGGGGGGCACGTCCACTACGAAGCAATTATATATCGAAATATCCCGATATGTCAACTGTATGGGTGGCGGGCCCATCTACTGGGCGTGTGGCACGGGAAAGGTAGGGGCGGTCTATCATTGTGCCCCATTTGTGCACCCCACTGCGCTCGGGTGCCTTGGAGACAGGGTGGCGGTGCTCCATCAGGCCCATGGTACGGTAGCCACGTCCCCGCGACCACGACATCGAGAGGCTACCGCACGGCATCGTAGTCCACGCAGAATATACTCCAGTGTCATTTACGGGTATTCCCGCAAATCGGACACGAGTCCACTACGGTCCTTCCATCCCCTAAGAATCTCCCACGATACTTATACAGTTTGTCCTTAACAAGGTAGTCTCCCTCCTCTGTTCCCCACACCTCCAAGAACGGCTGAAGTCCAATCTCCTCAATGAGATCATTCATGCCCATCGCATCGATGATAAAAGAGTGCAGCTGATATTTCAGCTGCATGCTCTCATCGAGTTCCTTCTCTCGATATTCGTTCGTCTGTGTTTCGTGCACAAACGCTTCGTATCGTTCCCTTACCAAGGCAACACCATCTGAATCCCTCGACAGGATAAGTCCCTTCGCAGCTTGCCCCTGAACGCTGACCACCTGAAGGCGTGGGTAGTAGCCTGAGATTTCATGTGGAAAATCAACCCAATCCTCGATCAGCCGCTCTGCTCCAGGTTCGGTAAACGCGTCACGTAATATTTGCTTAGCATCCTCCGTCTCAAAAAAGCCCAATTGTGCTACCAATTTCGCCTTCCAGAAAAGGTTGGCGCTCGCAGCAGGCTCGCTCGACGAACTCCAGGTGTCGGGCCTTTGAATGTAATCAACCAAGACTCGTA
>JAUIMA010000254.1 GCA_030432675.1 Candidatus Hydrogenedentota bacterium
TCCATGGCCTCCTCAAGCCCCTCCTCCCACGGAGTCGCACCGGGATCGATATTGCCCCCCGTGTAGAGGGCAAAGAACCGCGACTCCTGCCGATCTATTTCCTGGAGGAGGTCAGCAAGGCCGCTCACCCCAATGAGATCCGTTCCCGAATAGCCGAGCCCTTTCACCAGCGCCACCTGGGATAGAGGCGTATCATGGGTAGCGTCCTTAGTGCCCGTGCACATGGCAAAAAACGGATTGTCCGCCAATGGCGAAGCGGTAAACGCGGATGTGGAAGCCAATGACATACCCAGTACCACTGTCCCTATGATGAATCTTCGTTTGAGCCACATAATAATGTCCTTCTGTTACGCCATAGTCCAAGGTAGTGCCGCGTACAATCGAGAATACATGTAAATTCGATTGCACACGTAGTCATCTGTCACGTTCAACCCAGCTCTCCCTCAAGACCGCCGAGGTGATGCTTGTAACCAAAGGCAGCGTCCGTTAAGACAGGCGTGACACACTCGGGGCAAAGTCAGCGAATCCAGTCCACGATTAAACTTGAAAATATACCAATAGTTGACTATCCTCTAAATGCACTTCAAGTATGCCTTTTGCATTATTCGTAAAGTCAGAATTCTGAGGAGTAGCTGTGATAATTCGACGCAGGCAGATCGATGCCTTTTCAGAATATCAAATGAAAGACTTCTGTAAGCGAATGGCTGTCTATTTACGTACCACATTTCCGGAAAAGTGTACGAACATGGCCGAGAAGCCGCTTTCCGACTTGATCAAGTCGGGCATTGCGAAAGCACGCAGTTACCAACTGAAGACCGAGCGGGAACTTACCATGTATCTGACCTTGAGCGTGGGACTTGGGCCCGATCTGCACGAAAGTGACGACCTCTTGTGGGCACGTAAGCTGTTGTACGACCAGTCGATGGACGGCGTCGTTCGCATGGGATTCATCTTCAAGCTATTGGCTCAGCAGAACGCCATGGCCGTCGGAGCGCGCGACTAACGCCACGGGCCAGAAGAGGAGATATAGCATTGGCTGGCAACCAACCTGCAGCAGGTGTACAACAGGGCGAAGCTCTCCCCGAAGAAGACGGCGTGGTCCCTGCGGGTGCGGGAGGCGAAGGGGGCGAGGTGGCCACCACCAATCAGCCGGATTGGGAGACCATTGAGGCCGACCTTGAGACCGAGGTGGGAAACTCCGCAGGTGCCGATGCGGATCCCGGAGCCCCGGCAGCGGAATGTGGCGCGGGCCCTGGCGCAGCGTTGGGTGTACTGGTCGCGACGTCGGACACGAACGAATTTGTGGGGAACGCCAACGTCGAGTTGACGCAGGATACCGGCGAAGCCCCCGCGGAAGGGGCAGGTGGAGCGTCAGGCGAAGACACGACGGCCGCGCCAGAAGGGGCTCCTGAGGGCGGAGGGGAAGCCGAGGCGGCACCGCAGCGGAGACCGGCCGACAAGACCAAGCCCACAAACGCCAACAACGGTTCCGCTATCTGGAATCCCTTTGAACCCGCGGGTGACTATTTCATCAATATCCCCGTTCTCCCAGAGGACTACCAGGATAAATATCGCCCCACGCCGGAAGACGAATACACCGTAACCGTCGCCGAAGGCGGAACAGCCACCAAGATCGTCTTTATTCACCCCAAACCCTGGATCGAAATTGAGCTGCTTGACAGTACGGGCAAGCCCGCAAGGGGCCATGCCTATCGGCTTGAACTTCCACTTCCGGAAGACGCAGAAGAAGGCGCCGAGCCCGTGGTGCTGAAGGAAGGCTCGCTGGACGACGACGGCTTCGCACGTGTCACCGAAGACGATGTCCCACCGGATACCGACTTGGCCGCTTGCAACGTAATTTTTCCCGCCACTGGTGCCGCAGAGATCGCCGAAGCCGTCCTCGATGCCGCCGACTGGATACGAATTGAACTGCGCGACACCTTGGGACAACCGGCGAAGAATTGGCGGTATGAGGTCTACGCCCAAGGCAATGAGGACGGTGAACCGGATTACACGGGAACCCTGGATGCGGTCGGCACTGCCATGGTCATGGGCGACGCGCAGTTGGACCAGTGCGAGATTGCGTTCTTGCCACCGCTGGAAGGCGACGGGATACCCGAGGCTCCCCAAACAGGTAACTGGGTCAAGATTGAGGCATTGGACGGTCGGGGCGAACCAGCGGCTCGATGGCGCTATGAAATCGCCATTGTCGGCCGGGCGTCTCGCTATTCTGGAACGCTGGACACCACTGGACAAGCTCTGGTTCCCATCTTCGTAGGAGAAGAATGTGAAATCACCTTCTCGCCGCCGTTGGGATGAGAACAGTACGCCATCAGTGACGCTGAGTATCGACGTCACTAAGAAAGGAAGAAAAAATGCCTGACGATAGGTACTATCCCGTTTCAATGCACGAGGACGGAGACGGGTCAACCCGATACTATGAAATGGAGGGCGGCCAGAAGAAGACCTATGCCATAAACAGCAAGCACCTCTTCAAACTTCCCCGTGTCTTTTCGATCTTTTGTCAGGGCACCGGTGGGCACCGCTATGGCCATTGCAAGGAATTGATAACCGAGTTCCACTCGGCCTACTGGGACCGGGCCGATACTGCGGACGGCGCGGAAGATACGAACGAATTCTACAATGAGCACTACTATAACGATTTTCTCATCCTTGATGGCGTGGGACGGTCAGATCACGCCAATCCCGCTGGTGAGGACCTCGGACAGATGGAGGCACCGCATCCGATGCCAGGTGACTTCTGGCCGTGCAGTTTCGAAAAACAAATGAAGCCTTCAACCTCCAATACGAACCGAGATTTTAACCACCGGGTGTCAGAGATGTGGATCGACGGACACACCGGCGCAAGTAAACTGAGCGGCAGTGTTAAGCACCGCGGCGACGTCATGGGAGACGGTTGGAACGACAATGTCGCCCACACTCTGTTTGTACTGAACGAATTGCTGAAGAACGATAGGTTTCCGGATATCATCAATCTGATTGGGTGGAGTCGGGGCGCGGTTACAACTATAAAAGTGGCCAGCGCGATTCAGAGTTTCTTCGTTGAGGGTAATGCGTTCATGGTGGCGGAAAAATACCAACAAGGCACGCAGAATCTCGTGGAGTATCCAAACTTGGGGAGACGTCACACGGCAGTCGAAGAAGCGAATATTGCGCTCAACCTGTTCGCCATCGACCCGGTACCCGGACGCTTTGGCAAGCTGGGAAGTTGGGGCCATAGTAGCGAGAAAAATGAGCAATTTCCCACCGTTCCCGGCGATCAGGATTACCAGAATCTACCGCCGATCGTCAAGAAATGTGTCATTACGCTCGCCCTGGACGAACGACGTTCCGGCTTTGCACCCATCTGTAAGGGACAGTTGGCCTATGGTGGGGACAGCAGGGTGGTCTGGCTGCCCTTTCCGGGTATCCATCGCACGCAATTGCGCATGGCGCCGCGGGACCCAGAAGACGATGCCATAAAAGCATTGTTGACTTCTGTTCCGCGCCTGGTTTTCGACCTGGCCTGGAAATTCATGACGAGTAATGGCACCGCATTCCAGAAAAACCTGCTTGAAGAGGAGGAATTTGGTGGCGGCCCGTTGACCTTGCCGCAGATCGTGGACCTCTACTCCGATGTATGGCTCAATCGGGCCAACTATCATGAAACGCGAAACCAGTCAAAAACCTTGAAACTCAAGTGGCGAAAGCTTACGGGGTACCGGGGGCTCGGAACTGCCAAGGTCTACGGAACCAGCGAAAAGCATCGCGTACCGGAAAGCAAACTGTTTACCAGCGCCTTAGGGGCTTATGTGGAGTATCCGGGTTTCTTTATCAACATCCATCACCAGGCCTGTTTCGAAAAGAACTACCCCTCCCTATTCTTGTATCTTACCGACCCGAATTCCGTCGCCGAAGATAGAATCACAACCCACCAGGGCGTCGACTTTATCGAACTCGACGGCGCTGTCTACCCGGACGTCGTTTCGGAACTCGACACAATCTTTGCGGATACCGGCGACGGTGCATCACCCACCCGATTGGCCTTGGAGATACTCGGTTTCACACACCGCAACGGCCAGTACAAAGTATTGGTGAGAAATCGGGGCGTACAGCATTTTAACCCCGGTCCTCAACTGGCCGATCCCGGACGGCCTGTCATACAGCGCGAAGGCGATGTGGCGGCCGCCCCCACAACCGACATCATTCGAGAGCTTGGTCTCCTCGACTATCCCGACGACGATGAAGATGTAGGAGTCGAAGGTGATGAGGGCAACGCTGATGGCGCTGCTGATGGCGCTGCCGGTGGAGCTGCCGATGGCGCTGCCGGTGGAGCTGCCGACGAGGCTGGCGACGGAGATCTGCCGGTCGCCGACATCATGTTTGCCCAGGCCGGTGGCGATGCGGGTGCCGAAGTGGATACAGGAGCCGGAATTGGACCAGCGTAGCGCAAAGAAGACGAATAGATTGATGCACAGATTCACGAATTTCGGATGCAAACTCACCCCGGCACGTTGCCTCCCTATTCAGGGTGGCATCCTACCGGGTAGTCTCATATTGCAGCGTCCTCGCTAAAAAACATATGCCATACAATTGTTAATCGCACGCGGAGAATAGCGAAGCAACCCGCAGGTAAATGCGGGCCTTCCGGACGCTTCCTCAAGCCCCTCCTCCCACGGAGTCGCACCGGGATCGATATTGCCCCCCGTGTAGAGGGCAAAGAACCGCGACTCCTGCCGATCAATTTCCCCGAGGACTTCGGCAAGGCCCGTCACGCCGATAAGGTCCGTTCCCGAATAGCCCAGCGCCTTCACCAGCCCCACTTGGGACGCGGGCGTATCATGGGCGGCGTCCTTCGTGCCCGTACACATGGCGATGAAGGGATTGTCCGCCAGTGGCGACGCGGCAATGGCCGGTGCGTAAGCCAGCGACAAGACAAGGACCGCTACCCCCGCAATGAAACCTGGATTCGTGCGCATAATAAACTCCTTCTGCCATCCATACTACAAGGCGCAGGCCCCGCCAATCTAGACCAGACGCACGCACTCCTGTGCGGGGTGCTTCGCCCTCAACCGGATTGTGTACGCGAAAACCTTCTGGCCACGTAAATACCCGCGACGATCAGAAACCCAAACCAGATAAAAATCCCAACGTCCAGCCCGGTCTTAAGGAGCGCGTTATAGCCGGAATCCATGCCCATCGGGTCAGAGAACGTTCCTCCCTTCGCCAGGATCTGATCGCGAAACGCCTGAAAGTGCTCCCACCCCTCGGTGGAAGGAGCGTCCAGGTCGAGAAACTGGCTGTCAACCGAATCGAGCGGGGACCAGCCCTGGGCCTTACACAACGCGGCAATGGGCGTCACCGGGTCCCCCGAACCGCGCACATGCCATATCATCATTTGCCCAACCTCCGCCTCCTGCCCGATATTGAATTCAATGGACCACCCATCCCCGTCCACAACACCCCACCCCGTGTCACTCCAATCCGTAGCAGGAAACCCCGACGAAATGGCCTTCCTGACCACGTCCGAAGCGCCAATTTCCGGAATCTCATAATCATCCGGTAGCCCAAGAATATTGGCGGGCGGCTTCCCGTCAAAATCGAAAACGATAACATCCCAACTCATAGGCAACCCTCAAATGAAGTTCCTTCACTCGCAGAAATCCGCCACGGCAACGACGCGAAAGCACGTCCTCGGCAAGCCTCTTACAGGAAGTTTTTCCCTCCACGTATATTTTGGACCCGTTTCGATCATTCATGGACCACGCTCAACTATCCTACACCAGAGACGCGCTCTCGCTGGATGTCAGCGTTCCGTCGATGTTATCCCAGATTACCAAGAGTTCGTCCTCCGAGAGCTTGCCCTGCACATCAAGGTTGGTACTGAAGCACATTCGAGCTTTAATTACCCTTTTCAGCAACTCCGTTCTTTATCGAACTGCAGTTCACTTTCAAGCGTGTACTTTGCCAAGGTCAACGTTCCTGAATTTCGACTATGATAGCGTTAATGTCCGTGAATCCGACAACCTTCCTGGCCTACAATTGCGTCGTCAAACAAGCCGGACGGATACCCGACCTCAACTGAAGTCGCTGGAGAGTACTATGTCAGAAAGCGTCACCAATTCCAACAAGTCAGACCTCACCCGCCGTGAGTTTCACCAAACGGTGGCTCTCGGAGTGGCAACCGGGCTGGCTACCGCAACACGCCCCGCCACCTCCGACACCTCCCCCCGCCAATTCCGCCTCTGGGCCACCTCCGACGCCCACGTCGGCACGGACCTCAAACGCGACCGCGAAAGCCTGGCGGAGGCCATTCGGCAGAGCGAGGGCTTCGGTCCGGGGCCAGGCTTCGACTGGGATATCGCCCTCCATCTGGGTGACTTCTCGGGAAACCAGGGCGCGCCGAAGGATGAGGAAGGGGCCGAAGTGGTGCGCCAGTTCCGGGCGCTACAAAGACACCGTCGGGAACAGTTCTATTGTCTCGCGGGCAACCACGACGCGACGTTCAAGGAGGAAGAAACGCAGTGGTGGTTCCGCAAATGGATCGACCCTACGGGTGAGCACACGGCGCACTCCGGCGTGGACCCGACGAAACGTCCCTATCCCGTGAAGGGCACCTGGGAGCGTTATCACCTCCAGGTGGGCAACCTCGTTTTTGCTATGATGAGTGATCGCAACGATGTAGGACCACCGGTTGGCCGGGGCGATCGGGGTGGCTACCCGGCAGGCGCGGTGACGTCGGAAACCTTCGGCTGGTGGAAAGCGCTCGTGGAGGAGAATCCTGACCGCATCATCATTTCGGCCCACCACCACATGCTTAAGGAGACCACGGTCGCCTCGGGAGAATGGGAAGGCTTCGAAAGAGATGAGGACGGCAACTGGAAGTCTCATTACCACGGCTACTATCCCCAGGGCGGCCCCAAGGGCGCGTCCTACCTTTATTGGCTCGACGACCAACCCGACGCCCAGGCCTTTGAAAGCTATTTGGCAGCGCACCCCGGCGTCATCGACCTCTGGCTCGGTGCCCATACCCATACCCATCCGGATGACCGCAAAGGCGGGCGCTCCCACATCGAACGCAAGTGGGGCGTGAATTTCGCCAATGTCGCCGCCCTCTCCCGCTACCACGCCCATAAGACCACCTTGCCCATGAGCCGTTTGTTTACTTTCACCGAGGGTAGCGCTGAAGTGAAGGTGCAATGCTATCTCCACTCCGACCAGCTGCAGCCGGTGGGTTGGTATGCGCCGGCTGAGCGGGTGATCCCGTTGGGGAAAGCCTTCACCTTTGACGGAACACCCGGAACCACTCAAGAGACCTAAACGGCGAAGAGGACCCGAAGGACCGGAAACGACGAATCGCGCAGGGCGTGTGGCCATCCGGCTTGTTATTTCCGGAAGGGCGTGAACCTCCAACTCCAGAGTGTACCGTCTTGCCTGGAAGTCTCCAGCACGCTACGCTTTATCCACGTGGCATCGCGCCCTTAAGGAGACTATCTATGAAAAGCATCGCCGAACACATGTCCTTTTACGAGGCCTATCACAAGCACCCCTTGAACAAGGCCACCCACTTCATCGGAATCCCCCTGATTATCTATGGCATTCTCGTGCCCATGAGCGCCTTGCAAATGCAACTGGGCACATGGCCCCTCTCCTTCGCCATGGTTTTCTCCGTGAGTGTACTTGCTTACTACTGCATGTTGGACCGGGTATTTGGAGTGGCTATGTGCGCGGTTATCTTGCCCATTGTGGGTCTGGCCCACTGGACGGTGGCGCAGAGCACGGCCGTGTGGATTGGGATTGCGATGGGTGCTTTTGTCCTGGGTTGGGTCTTCCAGCTCTTTGGCCATATCGTCTATGAAAAACGTCGCCCCGCGCTGGCCGACAATCTTTTCCAGCTCATCATCGGCCCTCTTTTCCTCTGCGCCGAGTTGTTCTTTATGATGGGGTTCAAAAAAGAACTGCACCACCGGGTATTGGAGCTTTCGAAAGGGCACGCGCTGAAGCAGCCAGTCACCTCCTAATATGCTTCGATGCTGGGGACGTATCGGAAGCGCCGAACCTGTGAAGACCTTGCAGCTCGTTGAGCTGTGATCTACGTGGACCGACCGATTCACTGGGCTTATCTCGCATTTGCGCCCTTCCTGCGCTACACTATGGACCTTTCCAGACTCCCACTACGTCCAAACCTCAGAGAGTTGTGCCCATGTATCTACGCTTCACACGAATTTTGCTCGTCTGCTGTCTCAGCGCGGTTCTTACCCCGGAGGCCATCGCAGCCAACGAATACGCCACGGAAACAGACGTCCTCTACCGTAGCGGCGACGGGCTCACCGACTATATGAAGGAGATGTGCCGCCTGGATGTCTATTATCCCGCCGAAAAGAAAGACTTCACCACGCTGGTGTGGCTTCATGGTGGCGGCCTCAAGGCAGGCGACCGCACGATACCCGACGGACTCAAGAGAAGAGGCATCGCCATCGTTTCGGCAGATTATCGACTTCATCCCAAGGTCCAGGCACCCGCCTATATTGAGGATGCCGCCGCCGCCGTGGCGTGGACCTTCAAAAATATCGAGAGCTATGGGGGCTCCACCGAACGCATCTTCGTCGCGGGCAAATCGGCCGGCGGCTATCTGGTGTCCATGATCGGACTCGATAAATCGTGGCTCGCCGCCCACGACATCGACGCGAACGACATCGCCGGCCTCATCCCTTATAGTGGCCACACCATCACCCATTTTACCGTCCGCAAAGAGCGCGGCATTGAGGGCACCCAGCCCATCAT
>JAUIMA010000255.1 GCA_030432675.1 Candidatus Hydrogenedentota bacterium
CTGGTTCACCGGAATGATTTTCAATTTCAAGGCCTGGACCTGGATCCCGACGGCACGCAGTTGTGTGTGGGGCAGCAGTTGGAGGAGGGCGCGGCGGATATCGAAATGCGTGATCTGAATGGTCGGCTGACCGGTCAGATCACCGGCGGAGATTCGGTGGACTGCTTTCCCAGTTTTTCGAAGCAAGACCCGGAGGTGGTGGTCTTTCAGAGTTGCGGAATTGCCCGCATGGATGATGGGATGTTTCACTCCTTCGGCCCTTCCGGGATCAACCGGATTCACCTGAAGACCGGTGCATTGGCTGAAGTGGCGGCGAATGACACCTACGATTATCTTACTCCCCAAGAGGGGCCGGAAGGCCAAGTGTATTGTATTCGACGACCGGCCTTCAGTCACTTGAAAGTGCCCTGGTGGCGCGCTGCCGTCCAGCTTCTGCTGTTTCCCTTTCACTTCGTCCATGCCCTGTATAATTTTATGAACCTCTTCACCCAATTGTTCAAGAATCAGCCCGCGCTGGCTGAGGGGCCGAAAGCGGCCGCTCCGCCGCCCGAGCAGCACTTGACGATTCTTGGGCGCGCTATCAACGTCGGGAAGGCACAGGCTCGGAAAAACAGCGACGGCGAGGAGACCCTGGTGCCTTCCGACTGGAAGTTGATTCGGCTGGACTCTGACGGGACAGAAGTGGAAGTGGCCAGCGCCGTGTGTTCCTTTGTGTTGGATGAAAACGGCGGCGTGAGTTACACCGACGGCTATCGCATTTATCATTTTGCAGACGAGAAACGTACGTTGCTGGGGCGCTTTCCCCTCGTGGAAAAGTTGTGTCGGCTATGAGATCTCTTCCATACCGGGATTCGATGCGTCGACCTGAAACGAAGTGCTATACTCCTTCTTACAGTGCCAGACCTACGGTCTGGGCAACGTTTTGACAAGGAGATGGACGTGAAACAAGCAATTCCAGTGCTCATCGGATGCGTTCTGGTGGGGTGCGCGGGGCAGAATGGGCAAACGCCCATGGAAACCGTAATGACCGATTTTGGCCTGAAGGAAAAGCCGGAGGGGTACGTCTCCGGTTCTGACAAGGTCTATGAAAATCTGAACAGTGTCGGTGAGACCGAGATGAAGCGCATGAACGCCGAAGGGCGTCTCGGGGAGGTTAAAGTCGAAGAAGACGGCCTCCTTGTGAAGTACTATAAGGAAGTAAAGGAATACACGTCTTACTATCCTCTGGACGCCAAGGCCAACTCCAAGGCGGCAGATCGGGAGCGGGGCTATGTAGGTTATCTGGAGTATCGATACCGCATCCTTCAAAGCCCGATGAAGCCGACCCGCACGGAAGCCCAGGCAGAGTCGGCCACCGTGCCTAACGGGGAAGAAGGCAGGGAGACCTACCGTTACAAATTCAATTCCGGCGGTACGTGGGATGGCGGCAAGGGCGAGATCGCGCGGAATCAATAGTCTATTGAGCGTAAGCAAAACGGGCACCTCTTGGAGGTGCCCGTTTTTTGCAGGTGTCGTGCTCTACGCTTCGGGGGCTTCTTCCCGCACTTTCATTTTTGCATCAATAAGCTGGCGCTGATTTAAATTGAGCAGATTCCCCAGCTTGCGGGCCAGGTGATCTTCGTGTCCGTCGAGCACACCGTCGGAATAGAAAATGCGCCAGACCTCTTCCACAAAGCGAATTTTCTCCGGCACGGTGCAGTTGGCATTGATTTCGCGCGTGAAGCGAAAGAGATCGTTGCTCTGTTCTCGTGCGTGGGCCGAAACTTCCATAAGCTCCAGGGCTTCTTCCGGGGAGAGGTCGAAGCGCTCCTGCATGACTTCCACGATATGCAGTCGCTCCGCCTCGGTAAAATCATCGTCTATATGGGCCGCTTCCAGCAGAATGGCGCAGGTGGCCAGGTGGATGGCTTCCGGTGCGCTGTGGGCTTCGGGTTCACTGCCACGGCCCAGTAGGGTGGTGAATCGTTTTAACATCGTTGTACTCCTTCCGGACGCCCGGAGTGGGCGTAAGTCTATTGTGTACCCCAATCACCTGACAGGTCAATCATGACTCAGGTTCTGCCACACCTTCCGGGATGCCACGCTTCAAGCATTCCCAGGGTGCCCGGTCTTCTGGAAGGAGGCCGCGCATACGTATTTCGCAGGTCAGCGCCCCATCCGGCAATGATGCCAGGCGCTCCGGCGTAGAGAGCCAGGAGTCTACGTGGACCGTCAGGGCACTGTCGGGGGTCAGGCAATCGGGATGCATTGCTTCGGTTAGCTGAAAGGTGCTGTACGGCGAAACGGTTGCGGTATACGGCGTATGGCTCCCGATGAAGAGTCCGCGACCTCCGCTGTTGCGCAAGGTCAACCAGCGCACGTCCCGCTTATGGCCCAGCTCCGTGGGCCAGGACGAGGCGGGGAAAGGTGCCGAAGCCGTGCAGGTGTATTGGGATATCGTATTTTCTACCTGGGAATCCTCGAATAAGGCACCGGGACCGCCGCCGTACCAGGCGACATGGATCATGTCGTTGGGAAGGCGCAGTTCCAGACCGATGCGCCCCAGCGGAGGGAGTGGGGCCTTCGGTGTGAGCGTTTGTCGCAATACGATCTCACCGTCGCCATGGACGACGTACTCCCGGGCGACTTCAAACAGGACTTCGCTGTCCCGCCGGATGATAAGGCCCTTAAACTGGAGTGCCACCCGGGGCGGCATATCTTGCAGGGCTTCCATCGCGGTCACCCCCATCATATTTTCTGCCAGGCCTGCCGCGCTCCAATGGGTAGCCAAGGCGTCGTTATCACCAAGCTCGGCACGTGCTGGTGCGCGCCAGAGTTGATGGATGGGGCCCAGTTCCAGGAGCTGCTCCCCGTCAATTTCCCAGGAAAGGATAGTTGCGGTTGGCAGGTCAATTTCCAACGTGAAGTTCTCACCTTTGAAATAGCCCACATTATCTTTTTCATGGATGTCGATGGGTGGCAGCCCGTTGGCCATGGGGCCCGGTGGCAGGCTGCGGTCGGTGGGCAATAGGAACTGCTTCCGGGCCACGGACTTCGGTTCCTCGCACGAGTCTTCCTTGAAGTGGAAATTCAACCAGTATTCGGTGCCCGCTTCGTCGCGAGGGAAGGTATAGCCGGGTTGGACGGATAGACAGCCGGTGGCACCATCCCAATTCAGGTCACAGGTGCCCTGTTGCTTCACTTCGCCGTCTCGACAAACCTCCCAGTCCACGGTCAAGTGATCCCACAGGATTCCCGGGGCCGTCTGCCACGTCAATGTACCCTCAGACAATTCGGTGTCCGTTGCTTGCCACGTGGCGAGTGCCTTCTGCCATGGGGTTGGCTCGGTGGGTTCATTCGGCCGTGGCGTCGTTCCGGAAAAGCTTTCCCACGTGTCAAAGGAGAAGTCTATGCGACATTCGGGAGTTGGCGCGCTGAGGGCTTGCGCTAAGAGAGAGGGAGCCAGTGCCACATCGTAGAGCTGAAAGCGATGGAGAACGCCCACTCCGACGCCGGTTTGAACGGGGTGGCGCCCAAAGAGCAGTCCCCCGGGTGCATAGCGCAGAAAGCGGGTCGCAGGTTCGCAGGCGACCTCAACGCCATCAATGAAAAGTTGAATCCGGGTGCCGCCATAAACGGCTGCAACGCTATGCCATCTATCGTACCAATCGTCCGGAACGGTTGCGGTGGCGCAATGGCGTTTGTCGGTCGTCACGAGGAAGCAGAGGTGCTCCCCGTCGGGTTGGAAAAGACCATACTGGTCGGCGCCCTTGGCAATATAATGTACAGGCCCCTCGCTCCGTTGCGGGTAGAGTTGTAGCAGGAGGGTGAGCGCATCGCCTGTGACAGAGGCTGATCGGGCGGGGGCGACGGCGATGGTACCCAGCGGGACGCCAACGGTACCGTCATATCCATCGGGGGGTACATCACTGAAGGCGGCGATATGGGCAATGCTATCCCAAGTCTGGTGGTGAAAGGTGAGGTGTTCCATGCTGCCCGGCTTGGGGGTCACGATCGGGTACTCCTTATTTACGGCTAACGGGTGGCTTGATTCAGCGGGTCGGCTATTGTAGCGAATCCCGGTAGCTGCTTTCCCGCTGGAGGAGCACCCATACCCCTTACTGGAACCGTTTCAGCCCGAGGAAGTCACGGGGCAATTCACTTTTTCCGGTTATGCTCAGGTCTGCGAGGATTTGTCCAATGGCAGGGCAAAACTTGAAGCCGTGGCCGCTGAATCCGGCCGCAAAAGTGACCTGCTCCTGTTCGGAATGGCGGTCGATGATAAAATGGCCGTCGGGGGACATGGTGTAGAGGCATACGGTGGAATCTGAGGGTGCGGAGGCGATTCCCTGTAAATACTGCCGGGCGAATGCCTGCAAGGGTGCCACGTCGACTGCGGTGACGTGGCGATCCACCGTGGCGGGGTCGGCTACGGGAAGCCCGGGAGCGTGACATGCTAATTTCACGCCCCGTGTGTCCAGTTCAGGGAAGCCGTAGTAGAATCCGTCAGGCGTTTGGAAGGCGAATACAGGACAACCCTTTTCCAGGGTAAACGCGGGATTCTCCGTCGGGAACCACGCCGTCACCACCCGCCGGACTTCCAGGGGCAGCGCGAGGGAGGCGAGTAGCGGGCCGGTCCAGGAACCCGCGCAGAGAATCAGGCGGGCGGCACGATAGTCGGCGCGGTCCGTCGTGACGCGTACCCCCGCACCATCGCGGCTCCAGTCAGAGACGGGCTCCATTTCGTGGAGCGTGGCACCGTGGTGGCGCGCCTGGGCCAGGTGGGCTGCCACACAGGCTTCCACCCGGAGGTAGCCACCTTGGGCTTCATTTAAGATGGTATCGCCCTCACGAAAGTTGAAGGCCGGATAACGGCGTTGTGCCGTGTCGTAGTTGAGCTCTTCGAGTGGGAGCTGATGTAGCGAAGCGGCTTCCCGAGTGCCCGCGATGACTTCGCCGGTGTCGGGCCCGGCGAGCAATAATCCGCAACGGTTGAAGAGTTCGGTAGCGCTGCCTGCCGACAAGGCATCCCAGCCTTCATAGGCGGCCTGAAGGAGCGGGACATAGTCCGGGTGCTCAAAGTAGGCCTGTCGAATGATACGGCTCTGTCCGTGAGAGCTTCCCAGGGTATGGTCAAAGGCATACTGTTCGAGCCCAAGCACCCGGTGCCCCCTGCGGGCAAGTTCACAAACCGTGGCGGAGCCCATGCCCCCCAATCCAATGACGATGGTATCGTACGTATTCATAGCGCTCGATTCGCGAAGACTTAAATTCGGACAAAGATTTTCTTCGTATACATCCAGTAAAGGGCCCCCCACAGCAAGAGAAAGGATGCGACCGCCTGCAGGAGAGTACCCGTGACCCCGAGACGGCCCTCTCCCTGAAAAATAAGGGCTGCGATATCGTCGAAACGCACTACCATGTCCGCCATATAGGCCACGAGCGCGTTTGCCCCCACCACGATAAAGACAAAGGCCCACTTCCGGTATTCCAAGAGGTCAATGAGCAGGTAAAAGACGGCCAGCAGCAAATAACACCAGCCCGCCGTCCACACCGCCATCGAGCTGGTCCAGATGTATTTGTTGATGGGATGGACCAGATTCCAGACTTCGCCGAGCACGATAAGGCCCACACCGATGGCGACGAGGGTCCGTAACTTTTTCCAGCCGTCGGCGTCACCGCGCAGCACATGGCCCGACAGAATTCCCAAAAGCACCGTCGCGCCAAAGCCCAGGCTACTGAGGGCCCAGGTGTAGGATCCGTCATCAGCAAAGGAGCCGAAGAGCAGATGGCCCACGTGCTGGGCCAGGTTGACCTTGTCTTCGATGGTGCCCGCCGGATTGCCCCCAAAGGGGACGAGGGCCAGCAACGCCCAATAGCTGAGGAGGAGGGCGACGGTTGCCGCGATCTGGCCGCGTATGCCCGTATTCAGCATGATGACGCCACCAATGAGGTAGCCCGCCGCGATGGCCTGGAGGGTGTTGGAATAGAGGATCAGGGCGTCGAGGTCAAAGCGCAGGAGATTGCCCTGCTTGATCATACCCAATACCCAGAGGATGGCAACCCGGACCAGAATCTTCTTGTAGAGCGCTGTTTTGCCCTGGCCTTCTTCCTGGCGGCGCGAAAAGGAGAAGGGCATAGACGCACCCACGATAAAGAGGAAGAGGGGCATGATGAGGTCCCAGAAGACCAGCCGCTCGCCCCAGGGCGCGTGGTGAAACTGGTGATCAATGGCCGCCTGAATGCCGGGAAACTGCAGGAAAACAAGGCCCACGAGCGCCATAACCACACTGTTGCCGCCGACGATCCAAAACATGTCGAAGCCCCGGAGGGCATCAATGGCGATGATGCGTTGGGGGGCACCCTTTTCTACGGCGGGTTTGCTCATCTGGGCCTACTTTCTTTTCCTGGAGGGACCGTTCAGTCGAATGCGGCTTTCTGCTGCAGGCGACGGTTCAGACCCCACGAGCGGTGTTGGGGCGTCAGATACGCTCTCAAGGGTAGACGTTGTCGGCGGATTGATTGGATGGCGAGCGCACTGATGGCATAGGCACCCTGTTCCTGAAGGTGGGTGTTGTCGGGCTTGCCTTCCGGATAAATGGGGTAGAGGCCTGGCGGCAAGTTTATGAAGAGCCGGGTGGTCTTGGCCTGACCCAGTTTTTCGAAGTAGCGCTCCGTCAGCCGGTACATATCGATGAGGGGCACCTTTGCTGCTTTCGCCAATTCGCGCACGGCATCGGGATATTCCCCCATAGAGTGGACCAGTTTCTTGGGCGTTTCCCAACCATTGCGATTGATGGGGGAGGCACCGGCCGCGCGGGTATCGTCAATATAGCGTTGCAAGTGCTCGGTGTAGGTTGTGTAAGGTTCGGTATAGCGCTTGGGGTCACTCTTCTTTTGGTCATTGTGGCCAAATTGAATGAAGACGAAATCGCCCGGCTTCAACGCCTCCTGGATGGGAGTCCAACGGCCTTCATCAAGGAAACTTTTCGAACTCCGACCGCTGACCGCCTTATCTTGCACTGTTAACTGGTCGTCATCGAAGTAGTAGTCCAGAACCTGCGCCCACCCGAAAAGGGGATAGCGTTCCGGCCCATAGGCTGCCGCCGTGCTGTCTCCGATGACATAGAGCACGGGGCGTGCGCCCATGTCGCTCTCGGCAGACACGGGCGCACACAAAACCAACAGCAAAGCGAGCAGGGGGAAACATCCCATCCAGCGCATGAGTAAACTCCCTGTTATCCCAATCCGGTTACGTCGAGCCACGTTTTCGCCATGAGGGCATGGCCTGCCATGGTGGGGTGAACGCCATCACCGGCCCAATACGCAGGCGGCGTAGCTTCGCTGACCGCGTCGTCAAACATGGACTGGAAAGGCACCCAGAGGGCTCCGGCGTCTTTCGCTACTTTTTTCGCCACGGCGCGACGCTCGTCGAACTCCGGGAACCACGTGTCGTCAATGGCACCACAACGCAACACGAATGGCTCGCAGATTACGAGGGCAGTCTCCGGGAGGGCTTCCCGGGTTTCTTTCAAGAGGGCGGCGAATCCCGTCTCATAGTCGGCCACCGTGCCGTCGTACTTTCCAGCGCGGGCATGCCAGATATCGTTCACGCCAATGAGGATGCTCAGGAGGGCGGGTTGGAGGTCGATGGTGTCGGCCTGCCAACGGGCCGCGAGATCGGGCACCTTGTGTCCGCTGATACCGCGATTGAGGCATTGCAGTTTTTCAGCGGCATGACCACCCAATAACTGGGAAGCGATCATATTGGCATAGCCGCGGCCCAGTGCGCCGAAATCGTTGGCGTTGGCATTGCCCTTGTCACGACCGGCATCGGTGATCGAGTCGCCCTGAAAGAGGATCGTGTCGTTCATGTTCAGGGATACCTTTTTCTTCTTTCGTTTTGCCTGGGCTTGCGTAGCGGTCAGGGTGGTGGCACCCGCAGCCAGGGCGGCGGTGCGAAAGAGATTGCGACGGCTGATAGAAATCTTTTCGGTACTCACAGGAAAACTCTCCTCGTTCATTCAGGTCAGTCCATTGGCGGAATTGCGCCACGAAGGCAGTCCGCCTCGGGCATTGCAGTATTATTCGGCCACCATGGTGTTGCGCAGGGTGCCGATACCTTCAATCGTCGCTTCCACCACGTCACCGGGTTTCAGCAGCTTGCCAGTAGCCATGCCGATACCTTCACAGGTTCCCGTGGCGATAATGTCGCCGGGCTCCAGGGTTACCCAGCTCGAAACAAAGGCGACCACCGCGGCCACGGGGAATATCATGCGTTCGGTGTTGCTGTGCTGCCGCTCTTCACCATTGACGGTCAGACGGAGATCGAGCACCTGGGGATCGGGCAGCGCCGTCGCGGAGGTGACCGCCGGGCCGACGGGACAGAAACCGTCGTGCCACTTGCCGTGCATCCAATCGAAGAAGGTGTCTTTCGGCCGCTCTTTACGCTCTGGGTTGGGGCGATACTTACGGTCGGAAATGTCGTTAATGATGGTGTACCCCGCGACGTACTTCAGGGCATCGGCTTCCGAAACGCCTTTGGCCTTCTTGCCGATTACGATGGTCAATTCGCACTCATAGTCAATATAATCCGGGTTGATCCCGGGGATGACGATGTTCGCGTTGGGGTGGTTTAACGTGGTCCGGGGTTTCATGAAAACGTAGGGGAAGGTCTCTTCCCGCTCGGCCGCGATTTCACCACTCTCGGCAATGTGCAGGGCGTAGTTGCCCGCCAGCAGAAGAATCTTGCCAGGATCGGGAAGGGGATTCTGGAGGTCCAGTTTTGCCGTGTTCACCG
>JAUIMA010000256.1 GCA_030432675.1 Candidatus Hydrogenedentota bacterium
TCACCCCACGCCCCTTGTCGCTTAGGTCCTTTTCGTCGTTTCGGTCCTTTTTTACTTCTCCAACACGCGCTTTACGGCGGCCAACACGTCCTCGACGTCATGGACCGTCAGACATACGGGCTCTTCATAGAGCGGGCAGGTGTCTTCAAGGCAAGGGCTGCATTCGGGGTTGTCTCGCAGTACGATGTGTTGTGCGCCGTAGGGATACCAGCGATGGGCGTGGTCCCGGGCGGAGAAAATTGCGACGACGGGGGTGCCGGTGCAGGCCGCGACGTGCATGGTGCCCGTGTCGTTGGAAACAAAGAGGCGGCAGCGTGCGGCCAGGGCGGCGAGCTCGGGAATGGTGGTCTTGCCCGCCAGGTTGGTGCAGCCGGGTCCGATGCCCTCTGCAATCATAGCCAGTAGTTCGTTTTCGCCCGCACTGCCGGTGAGGAGCAATTCGGCCTGATAGTCGGCGACGAGCCGTTTTCCCAGGGCGATAAAACGTTCGGCCATCCAGCGGTTGGCCGGCCGTTTGGCGCCACACTGCAATCCGACTAACGGGCGGTCCCCATATTCGGGCAACATGGCCGTGACCCGTGCTTCGTCCTTGTCGTCAAAGTGTATCCAGGGGAAGGCCTCGACTTCCGGGCACCCCAGGGGTTCCAGCAGGGACATGATGCGGGGTACCTGGCCTTGGGAAACCTTGGTGGTGGGGACCACTTCTGCGCCCACGATACGCCGCACTCCCGCAGCACTGAGCAGGGTCATTTGCTTGATAAGGCTTTTGGGCGTGGTCCGGTCATCGGGCAGGAGTACGGCCAGATCAATGGGTGCGGACGCCAATCGTTGCCGGAGGTTTCGCAGAAAGTCGGGTCGGGAAGACTCGTCTTCGTAGTAAATAATCATGGTGTCGAAGGTGTCGTCTTTAGCCAGGACTTCCTGGGCGCCGGGTGCGCCTCGCTTTGTGGGCGAAGTGAGGAGGGTCATATGGGCATTGGGGAAACGCAGTCGCAGGGCATGAAAAGCCGGTAGGGCAACAACGATGTCCCCCAGATTGCCCAGGCGATAGACCAGTATATGTTGCGGGTTGGGATTGCGCGTGCCGCCGGGGATACGGGCGTTGAGTCCCGTCAGGCCACGGAGGAGGCGATTGGCCGCGCCCGTCATCAGGAGGGTCGTCCTATGCAATGACGACTAGCCACGGCGAATGCGTTCCATGATGGCCGAAGTGGACTTCGTTACGTCACCGGCGATCAGGGCGATGCAGCCGCCAGACTGTTCAATGATGTCACGCTCGCCTTCATCCAGCCCGCCATGGAGATGGTGAAATCCCTTGGCATAGACATCGGGCTGGAGCGCCTGGAGCAGTTCGGTGCAGTCGGGTTGATCAAAGACGGTGATGTGGTCGATACACTCGACGGCAGACAATACCAGCAGCCGCTCGGCTTCCTGGGTAAGGGGGTGGCCCTCACCTTTCACTTTCGTGACCGACGCATCGCTATTGACTCCGACGATAAAAACATCGGCCAGGCGGGATGCCTTCACCAGAAAATCGATGTGACCCGCATGGAGTATTTCAAAGCAGCCATTGGTCCAGACGATGGTTTTGCCCTGGTGCCGATAGTGCTGGGCCAGCTCAATGAGTTCATCGAGGGAGGCTTCCTTACGGGAGCGGGGGATAGTGGGTGCGGCGTCGTTCATGGCGTCTTTTCCTGGGCGAGGGTGTCTCTCCAGTAATGGAGGAGATCCTGGAGCAAGGTGTCAAAATCGATTTCGGGTTTCCAGTGGGTGGCTGCCGTCAGGGCATCATGAGAACCGCGCACTTCCGGCACGTCGGAAGGCCGAAGGCGGGCGGGGTCTTGCTCCACCTGAATCGAGACCGCACTGAGGGCCAGGAGCCGGTCGAGGGCTTCTTGTATCGTATAGCTCTGCCCGGAGCAAACGTTGTATACCGCACCGGGTGCCCCCAGGAGTGCCGCCGCTTCATAGGCGCGGAGCACGTCATCGACGTGGAGAAAGTCCCGCGCGGCATCCAGGTTGCCGACGCGTACGACGGCATCGGCCTGGCCCGCTTCGATGGCGGCTATCTGCCGGGCGAAACTCGACAGGACATAGTGGTCGGTCTGGCCCGGACCAGAATGGTTGAAGGGGCGCATACGCACAATATCCAACACGCCAATATGAGAAAGATGGGCGCAGTAGTGGTCCGCCGCCGTCTTGCTGATGGAATACACATTGTTGGGGTTCAGGGGGTGCTCTTCGGTTGTGGGAAGGTGCACGGGAGGGCCATAGGATTCGGCGCTACCAATGTAAAGCAACCGGGGGGGCTGTTCCAGGGCACGGAGGGCGTCACAGAGCCGGATGGTGCCATTGAGATTCACGTCCATCGCGCGCGTCGGGTCCTGCGCGGCATCGGGCACGAAGGCAATGGCGCCCAGGTGAAACACGTGGGTAAGAGGTCCCGCCGCATGAAGGGCCTCCGCAATGGATTCGGGGTTCGTCACATCGCAGGTTGTCATGCCGGGGGCCTCAGGGTAGGCACCGCCGACGACCTCCCAACCCGTGGTCTGGAGATGCCGGGTCAGCCGCCGGCCGACGAATCCGCCTGCACCGGTGATAAAGGCGCGCTTGCTCATACCGTAACGACGCGGTTGTCGATCTCCGCCTGGACCCGCTCCAGATCCGCGTCGACCATGCGGTTGACGAGGTCGGCGAAACTGCATTCTCGTTTCCAGCCCAGCTGCTTGCGGGCCTTGGTGCAATCGCCGAGTAAGACGTGGACCTCAGCAGGTCGATAAAACTTGGGGTCCACCTTCACAAACTCTTTGTAGTCCAAATCGACCCGGCCAAAGGCCAACTCACAGAATTCGCGGACACTGTGGGTCTCTTCCGTGGCGATGACATAGTCGTCGGGCGTGTCTTGCTGGAGCATGAGCCACATGGCCTGGACGTAGTCTCCCGCATAACCCCAATCCCGTTTGGCATCGAGGTTGCCCAGGCGCAGGTCCGATTGCTTACCGAGTTTGATGCGGGCCACGCCATCGGTAATTTTCCGGGTGACGAATTCCAGGCCGCGCCGGGGGGACTCGTGGTTAAACAAGATGCCCGAGCAGGCATACATGTCGTAGCTTTCCCGGTAATTGATGGTAATCCAATGGCCATAGACCTTGGCCACGCCATAGGGGCTACGAGGGTAAAAGGGCGTATCTTCTGTCTGGGGTGTTTCCCGGACGTGGCCAAACATCTCGCTCGAGGAGGCCTGATAAAAACGGATGTCTTTATTGACCCGACGAACGGCTTCGAGGAGGCGGGTAACGCCCAGGGCCGTCGTGTCGCCCGTTAACAGGGGCTGGTTCCACGACGTGGGCACGAAGGACTGGGCCGCCAGGTTGTAGATTTCACGAGGGCGGATGTCGCCCACCGCTTCTAAGAGCGACACCTGGTCGGCCAGGTCGGCCTGCACGAGATGGATCCGGTCCTTGATGTGGTTGATGCGCTCGAACTTTTCCGTGCTGGAGCGGCGGACCATTCCGTAGACTTCATAGCCCTTTTCCAGGAGCAATTCGGCGAGATAGGAGCCGTCTTGTCCGGTGATGCCGGTGATTATCGCGCGGGGCGCCTGATCGTTCATGGTATTCCTTTAGTGCCGGGGGTCGAACTGCTTCACTCAGGGGTATTTTACCCACGGCGGGGCATGAATGTACACGGGGACGGCGATCGCATGCCGTATCTATTGGGCGCGATACCACTTCACAAAGCGGGCGATGCCTTCGTCCATGGTGAAGTGGGGGGCGTATCCCAGCTTTTCCTTGGCATGGTCCACGTTCGCGTAGGTTTGTTCCACATCACCGGCCTGCATGGGCTGCTGGTCAATAAGGGCCTCGGTGCCCGTGTGTTTCTCCAGGAGCCCGATGAGCTCTTTGAGACTGGTCGTGTGGCTTTCGCCCAGGTTGAAGATTTCATAGTCGAAGGGCGTGTCCACACAGCGCACGACGCCGTCAATGATGTCGTCGATGTAGGTGTAATCCCGCAGGGTGGAGCCGTCACCAAACATGGGAATGGGCTCGCCGTTGAGAATCATCTTCACAAACTTGTGGATGGCCATGTCGGGGCGCTGGCGGGGTCCATAGACCGTGAAAAATCGGAGCATGGTGGTGCGGACGCCGTAGACATGTTGGTAGACGTGGGCCTGGAGTTCGTTCATCCGCTTGGTGGCCGCGTAGGGACTTACCGGTGTCATGACGGGGTCGGTCTCGCGGAACGGCACGTCCACACTGCCGCCGTAGACGGAAGAGCTGGAGGCGAAAACCAGGTGAGACGGCTTGTGATGACGGCAGGCGTCGAGGATATGTTGGCCGCCGATGACGTTTACGCGATGGTAGAGGTTAGGGTCCTGCAGGGAAGGGCGGACGCCGGCACGGGCGGCCAGGTGGACCACGACCTCGGGCTGGGTGGCGGCGAAGAGGGCATTGATGGCCTCTTCGTCACAAATATCCACCTCGTGGAGGGTGAAACGATCCATGCTGTCGGCCTGCGTGAGGTTGCGACGTTTGATGGCGGGGTCGTAATAGGTGTTGAAGTTGTCCACCCCAATGACCTCGTCGCCCCGGGCCAACAGTTCGTCGGCCAGACTGGACCCGATAAAGCCGGCCACGCCGGTAATGAGTACGCGTTTCATGGAGCAGGTGCACCTCTCTTGGCAAGGTTAAAAACGGGAATAACACGCGGGACGAATAGATGCAAAGTATAAGAAAGGGCGCGGGGACAACACAACAAATGCGGGGCGTGCGCGCGTGGCAACGCTGTTGTACGGATAGCCATCCATGAGTCCTCCCGGGTCCCACAGGTCTCACTAGTCCCACGGGTCCCACACTACCCATAGTTATTGATTACAAATCGCCACCAGACTCGCCTCCAGAATCCCCAGCGCTTCATCCATCTCTTCGCGGCTAATGGTGAGGGGTGGCACGAGGGTCAGGATATTGCCCATGCTCACCTTAAAGCTCAGGCCCCGGGACAGGCAGCCATAGAGGACCTGCTCGGCGGCATCGGTGGCCCGCTCACCCGTCTTGGGGTCCTTCAACTCCACGCCGATTAAGAGGCCCAGTCCCCGGACATCGCTGATGAGCGGGAAGGCCGCCTGCATCGCGCGGAGCCGCGTCTGACTGTAGTCGCCCATGGCGGTGGCCTGTTCCAGCAGGCCTTCCGATTCAATGGTCTCGATGGTGGCCAGGGCCGCCGCGCAGGCCACGGGGCTTTTTTCGTGGGTGTAGTGGCCCAGGGCACGGTCGGCCATGGCGGTGTTGAGATCTTCCCGGGCGATGAGGGCCGCAAGGGGAAAGATGCCCCCGCCCAGGCCTTTGCCAATGACCACCATGTCGGGCACCACGTCGTAGTGTTCGTGGACGTAGAAGGTCCCCGTTCGCCCGAGGCCGGTGGGGATTTCATCCAGTATGAGCAGCGCGCCATGACGATCACAGGCGGCCCGCACTTTTTTCCAATAATCGCGGGGTGGGATATAGGGGGAACTGCGCACCGTCTCCGCGATGACCGCCCCCACATCACCCTCTTTCTCCAGCACGTATTCGATGTAGTCCGCACACTGGAGGCTACACGTCGTGCCACATTTGAAGGGGCAGCTCGTGGGGTCGGGCGGGGGCACGTGCTCTGTGCCGGGGAGGAGGGGGCCCATGCCGTTCCGGAAGATCGCCTCGCCACCAATGGAGATGGCATCCAGCGAAGCGCCGTGGAAGGAATCCCACAGGGAGATGGTCTTGTGCCGTCCTGTGGCGGCCCGGGCGAGTTTGAGGGCCATGCCGATGGCCGCCGTGCCGCCTGGCGCGAAGAGCACGCGGTTGAGATCGCCCGGTGCTTTTTCGACGAGTTTTTTCGCCAGGTCGATGGCGGGCCGGTTGGTGTAGCGGCGCGGACAAAAGGGCAGGTCGGCAAGTTGCTGCTGAATCGCCGCCACCACACGGGGGTGTCCATAGCCCACCTGGTGGACCGAGTTGCCGTGGAAATCGAGTATCTTCCGTCCTTCCACATCGTGGAGGTAGCTGCCGTCGCAGCCATCGAGGGCATTCAAACAGGGCGTGGAGAGGGACTGGTGTAGAAAGTAGCGGGCGTCCTCTGCCAGCAGGGCCTCGGTATCTTCGTGGAGATGGCGGGCGGCCCATTCCGACCGGGCAGGCGACAGGTTGAGGTCGCCTTCCGAGCGAAGGTGGTCCAGGGAGTCTTGGTCCGTCATGGCAGGTCGCTTTCGGTTGAAGGGTGCAGCATGGCTACAGCGTAGTAAACCGATTGAATAGCAAGTCAAGTTTCTTGTGAGGTTCAAAGATACCCTGAGGGTGCCACCCTTACGCGGAGGAGCGAAGCGGGGGAGCTTACGGGTGCAGGGTGGCACGGGCAAGCCCCGGAGAGCTCGCCCGTGTCCCAGTTCTACACACGCACCACCGGCTCCGAATCCACTACCTGCTGGACCAAGGCGTCCAGGTGCTCACCATCCACCGCACCCGGCACCGTGTCTGCAAAGCGTACGAAGGCTTCATAGAGTCGGTCGCGGTCTTCCTCGCCGATCACGTGGCCCCGCTGCCGCGCCATATGGACCACCGCGTTGCGCCCCGACCGCGCCGTCAAGACGAAATCGTGGCCCGCCCGGCCAATCAACTCCGGCGCGACAAACTGATAGTTTTCCGCAGCCTTCAAGATGCCGTCCTGATGAATGCCCGAACTGTGGGTGAAGGCATTACCCCCCACGATGGCACGGTTGGGTTGGATGGGCACCCCGGTGACCTGGGCCACCTGGGCGCTGATGGCGCGGAGCTGCTCCAACTGAATGCCCGAATCGGCCACACCTTTCAAGGCGAGGATGACGGCGATTTCTTCCAGCGCCGTGTTGCCTGCCCGTTCGCCAATGCCATTGACCGTGCACTCCACCTGACGCGCACCCGCCTTGACGGCCGCGAGGGCGTTGGCCGTGGCGAGGCCCATGTCGTTGTGGCAATGGGCCGACACGATAACGTCGGGACCGAGAAATTGGACCATGTCATAAATCATGGGGCCAAACTCATCGGGCGTCATGCAGCCCACCGTGTCCGCAATGTTGATGCGCGTGGCACCGGCTTCCACCGCCGTGAGGGCACACTGGCGGAGGAACACGGGGTCGCTCCGCGTGGCATCTTCCAGACTGAACTGGACCTCGGGGGACCACCGCCGTGCCCGTTGGACGCTTCGCGTGATGATGTCCAACAACTTCGCCCGACTGACCCCCAACTTGTGGGTCATGTGGATGTCGGAGCTGCCAATCACCAGGTGCATGACCGGGTGGGCGGCTTCCTGCAGGGCTTCGCCGGCCGCATCAATATCCCTGTCGACACAACGGGACAAGGCGGCCACTTCCGCACCCTGCACGGCTTGGGCAATGGTACGGACCGCCATACTATCACCGGGGGACGACGCGGGGAAGCCCGCCTCAATAGTCGCAACCCCGAGGGCCTCGAGGGCCACGGCGATGGCACATTTTTCCTGAATGTCTATATGAACTCCGGGCGTCTGTTCGCCATCGCGGAGTGTCGTGTCTAAAACCCGAATCTTCTTTCGCATGCTGCACTTTCCATAGTAGTCGGTTAAGGGATACTCAAACGGCGCGTGATGGGGTGCGTAGCAGGCGATGGAATCGGGTTACCGCAGTTCCACGTCCATATCACGTCCCTCCTTTCTGGCGTTGGTTGGCCGGGGGGAAATCCCCCGCGAGACAAAAAAAATGGCCACGGGCGTGTAGCCCGTGGCCTCTATACAAACCCCAGTGGGGTTGCTATCGAATAAGAATTCGAGGCACAACAGAGCTACGCTCCTCCAGCAGCAGGAGGAGTGGGAGACGTAGTTCCAAGCTATGCTTCGAATTGGTAAACATGGTAAAAATTCCTTGAGCCATAACTCTACCACAGGATTTCGGGCATTGCAAACCGGTTTTTGAAGTTTGAGGGGTGAAGTTTGAATTGTGAAATGCGCGTAGCGTGCGCCGGAGGCGGAAAGGGTGAATTAAGGAATTGAAAATGTGCCGGGACGATTTCACACGCGAGCTGCCGCAAGTGTGCGCCGGATAGGGGGAAGACACTCCCGTGACGGTGTGTTTGCAACCTGTCTGCAACATAGCTGACGTCGGTACTCCCAGTTCACCCACAAACCATTCAACGTCCCGCCTTTTCCAAGGCGACGCTTTGGAGTGTGGCAGCTCGCTGCCACCTTGCTAAGGGAGCCTGCTCCCGGCACGGGCACAACAGGCGATGCTCAGGCAAATTGTCCGATGTTACGCGAACACCAGAACCGCCCCGAAGGGGCCCTACAGCTTCCAGCCCTGGGCAACGCCCAGGGGACCAAGCATCCATCCAACGTTCGCCCTGAAAGGGCACCACAGCGAAGGCACCCTGTCGTGCCCTTTCAGGGCGATTGAGTATGGGAGCCCGTTATGTCCCAGGGCGTTGCCCTGGGCTGTGGAACTGTGCAGGCCCTTCGGGCCGGAAACGCCGAAGCCAAGGCGGAGCACCCCGACACACCATTCAAAGCCCACCTTTCCCAAGACGCCGCTTTGGAGTGTGGCAGCTTGCTGCCACCTTGCTAAGGGAGCTTGCTCCCGGCACGGGCACAGCAGGCCTCGCTCAAACCGAAGATTTCGACGCGCGAACGTGTCATAACCGCCCCGAAGGGGCCTTACAGCTTCCAGCCCTGGGCAACGCCCAGGGGACCAAGCGCCCTCCCCTCCATTCGCCCTGTAAGGGCAACATCCCTAC